>JBGPNE010000238.1:0-5320 GCA_041487335.1 Pyrinomonadaceae bacterium | reverse complement strand
GTCGGTTATCGTTCACTTGATCGCACTTATTGGACCTAAGCGAGCACGCTCAGGCAGAAGTGTTGATGCGGCAGGGGAAATTCATTAACTTTTAGGGTCGGGTAAGGCAACGACGCGCTCGAAGCGCCGCATCACACCCGCGTTGAGGGTACCTGTTCACCTCGCACCAAACCCGCAAAGGGGAAGTCTTGAGGGGAAGGGTATCGCTCCCTTGAAATAGGCGGACCCGTGATAGTCGTGGTGAACAAGCATGAAGATGCAATATTCCTTCGTTGCTTGCCCGAGCAGACGAACACGTGACCGCAGCCGAAACCGAGACACAACAAGAGACGGATTACGCACTGGCTCAGAGGGCCGCTCAAGGCGACATGGACGCCTTCGAGCAACTCTACCAGCGCCATAATCGCCGGGTTTACTCTCTCTGTCTGAGGATGACCAGCAACGTCTCGGAGGCTGAGGACCTCGCACAGGAGGTCTTCATTCAGCTCTTTAGAAAAATTGGAAGCTTTCGTGGCGAATCGGCCTTTACGACCTGGCTGCACCGACTAACCGTCAACCAGGTGCTGATGCACTTTCGCAAACGCGGTGTCAGGATGGAAACGACAACCGAGGATGGCGAAACACCGGTGCAGATAGTAAAGGGTACAGAGAACCCAAACGCGATGCCGGTGGTTGATCGTATCGCGCTCGACAAAGCCATCGGCCAACTGCCGCCAGGGTACCGTACGGTCTTTACCCTTCACGACATCGAAGGACACGAGCACGAAGAGATTGCCAGGATGCTGGGCTGCTCGGTTGGTACTTCAAAGTCGCAACTGCATAAGGCCAGAATGAAGTTACGAGGTCTCCTGAAGCAACAGAAAACCAAGGAGTAGCTTCCAAAAAGAGGTTGGAAACGACAATGAACTGCGAGAAGTGCCAGGAATTGATCAGCGATTTGTTCGACGGTGCGCTGAGCCGCGAAGACGAGTTAACGCTGAGTACGCATATAGAGGAATGTCTTGCTTGCGCGGACGTACGCAGCGATCTCGAATCGATAGTCGGCTTTTGCCGAGCGCATCGCGGAGAATACAGTGCGCCGCCAAACGAGAAAGCGGTGTGGCTCCGCATACGCAATATAATTGAAGCCGAGGCCCAGCCGTTAGTTACTATCCCAGTGCCAGGGCAGCCCACGCGCAAAAGATCCTGGGTAGAGTGGATGGGTCGTAGCTGGGAACTCTCTCTGCCACAGCTTGCGGCGTCGGTGGCGGCCATAGTTTTGGTTGTCTCGCTGGCAACTGCGGTCGGCTTGCGCCGGTGGCAAAGTGTGGATTCGCTTACAGGATCTACAACCACGACACCGCCGATTGACATCACTGCCAGGGGAACAAATGTTCGCGATCGGATATGGCAGCAACAGCAGGTGATTAACTATTGGAACCAGCGCGTCGAATCGAACAAGGTTCGCTGGAATCCGCAGATGCGAGAAACCTTCGATCGGAATTTGAAAGTGATTGATCAGGCGGTTAATGATTCGCTCAATGATCTGGGCCAGAATCCGCACGATGAGGTCTCCGAAGAAATGCTCAACGCCGCACTGAATGAAAAGTTGTCTCTGCTAAAAGAGTTCGCCGACTTGTAAACCCGGCAGAGTCTTGCTGGCAAAGGCCTTCCGTAGTCTTTCGAAGAGTTTCAGGGAAATTGCTTATTGAAGAGCCCCACACAAATGAGTATCCGACCGTTGCCTGCGCGCTTTAGATCTTCTCGCGCTCGCATTTTCTTGATTGTTACGCTTGCTTCGCTCTGCTTTTCGGGTGCACTTAGTGTTCGTGCCCAGCAGCATGTTAATAAACGATACCCGGCGGGAAAGAACGTTCGCGTCGAACTGAAGAACATCTCCGGCACGATCACGGTTGAGTCCTGGAACCGGGACGAGATCAAGCTTTCTGCTACGCTGGAATCACCGACGGCCAATCTATCTCCGCGACAGACTGGCGAGGGCCTCGTTATCGACGTTATGGGTGATAATCGCGGCCGCGGTGACGTTGGCGATGCGAATTTCAAGCTACAGGTGCCGGTCAATTCCACTGTGGACCTCGAGACGAGACGGGGAGACATTACGGTAACTAATATCCGAGGCGGCTCGGTGCGGGCTCACGTTTCGTCTGAAGGTGATATCACGCTAAGCGGCATCAGTGCGAGCCAGGTGTTCGCTCAAAACACGATCGGAAATATCTTCTTCGACGGAGAGCTTTCCCGTGGAGGCAGTTACCAGTTTCAGTCGGGTCAAGGCGATATTACGATCCGCATTCCCGCGGATTCTGCTTTTCGGCTCGTAGCCGCCTCGCCGACTAGAAAGATCGCGCTGGGCCAGTTTTGGAATGATCGCTTCAGATCACTTGACGGGCGCAAGTACGAAGGGGACGTGGGTGACAGCCGCGCATCGGTTACCGTCACAAACTTTCGCGGTAGTATCACCTTCCTCCGGCGTTAAAGCATTTGGAGTTGCACGTCTAAATTAATGCGGACGCTCCCGAAGATTTGAAGAGGGGTGTCCGCATTGTTTTTTGAAAACCGTGTTTTGACATGTCGTGATCGATGTTACTATTCGGCGCGGAGGTTTCGTCCGTAACGCTTCATCTACTTCCCGCAGTTGATCGCATTTCGCGATGAAACCAAAACAGACAGTGGCGAACTAGCTGAAACCTACCGCTGACTTTTATGATTTTCCGCCGCAGCACGGCCAAAATACTATGCCTCTCCGGCGGCTTGCTCACGGCGCTTCTCTTGAGTGACTCCTCGGTAGCAGCCCCACAGAAGCAGAGCGTAGTTTCAGTCGCAGCGCCGATGCTTACGCGCACTGCGACACGACATGAGAGCCGACGCTTTGCCTATGGCGGCACAGTCACGGTAGTCGGCGCGCCGCAAGGTTCAATAGCAATCGAAGGCTGGTCGCGTAGCGAGGTGGAGATCACAGCCGACATCGAACTTCGCGCCGACACCGAGGAAGATTTAAATCTCCTGGCAACCGTTAATCGTTTTGTCTTTGACGAAGACATGAATCATTTGCGCGTCTTGACCACCGGCAGTCACGACAAGGTTTTCATGCGGCGGGTTGCCAAAGACTTTCCCAAGAGACTTCTGGGACTTCCCTGGAAGATTGATTATCGTATCCGCGTGCCGGTTTTCACTGATCTCGAAATCAATGCCGGTCGCGGTGCAATTAATCTCAGCGGAGTTGAAGGCGCAATTCAGCTCTCGGCAACCGAAAGCGAAACGACATTGAGCCTAATCGGAGGAACGGTGAACGCTACGATAGCTTGGGGAAAAGTATCCGTTCGCATTCCGGTGCGGAACTGGCGCGGTGGGGGCGCCGACATTCGTCTTGCAGCGGGCGATCTAACGGTCGAACTTCCTCCTGGTTTCAATGGCGATATCGATGCAGATATTCTTCGGTCAGGTCACATAGACGAGAGTTATGGAGCTCTTGTGGCCCGCGAACGTCCCGGCCTTACTCCACAAGCGATAAAGGCCCGCGCTGGAGTTGGTGGTGCCTTCTTTCGGTTCAAGGTTGGTGATGGCACGCTTTTCATCAAGAAGGCAGTGACAGATCGTGAACCGTAAATCGTGATCACTTGTTACCTTTCGCCTGTTCCTTGTATCCTGTGCCGCTCAATCGCAAAGCTCTCTTTATCTCCGCTGAATTGGTTACACTATGACAGTTAAATCAGATCGCTGGATCCGGCGCATGGCCGAGGAACATCAACTCATTGCTCCCTTTGAGCCAAAACTGCTGCGCCAACTTGACGGGCGCCGCATAATCTCTGCCGGGGCTTCGAGCTACGGCTACGACATGCGACTCGCTAATGATGGCTTCCGCGTCTTCTCGCCAATTCATGGCCGCGAGATCGATCCCAAGGCTTTTAATGAAGAGTCGCTGGTTGAACCGCCATTGCGCAGCACCGAAGACGGCTCTAAATATTATCTGCTTGCGCCACACTCATACGCGCTCGGCGTGACCGTGGAGACCTTTCGCATGCCGCGCAATGTAACCGGGATTGCAATGGGCAAGTCGACCTACGCTCGGGCCGGACTGCTCGTGAACACCACGCCTCTGGAGGCAGGCTGGGTCGGCCGACTGGTTGTTGAACTCGCAAACCTCGCAGATTTGCCTCTGCGCATTTACGTCAACGAAGGAATCGGGCAGGTAGTCTTCCTTGAATCTGACGAGGAGTGTGACGTTTCCTACCAGGATCGCGGCGGAAAATACCAGGGGCAGACAGGACTCACTTATTCGCGGCTATAGAAAAGCAAACAAGCGGGCCTTTGATAATCAAGGAGCCGTTATGAATCGATCTATCCTCGAGACAAAGCTGAAGAAGGTGGGCGTTACTCTTAATGGTTGGATGCCGGTCTTGCAGTGTGACGCTTGCAAGCATCGCTGGGAACCCTTCAATCTGGCCATCGGCTCATCGGCGCCCACTGCAAGATTTGACTACTGGAAGTGCCCGAACAACTGCAATGCCGACGATCAGATTACCAGTGAAATACAAACCGCCATGCCGAGATATATCGTAATGAACGATGTTCCGGGAATGATTTTCAGTGATGAGGACTTACCGGAGTTTGAACGTTACGTGCGCTCGATGGACGCTACAGAAGTCCCAAGCCGAGAGTAACTAAACTGACTAACACGGCGCCGCACTTCGCTCCTCATTTGTGATAAGAGCGAGCGCTACGCCAAGAATTTGTGACACTCTTGTTACTTTCATGCATCTTTGCGGTCCCATGATAGAATTGGTTCAGAAGCTACACGGAGGCCTTCCACGCCGGGGGGGGCCCCGCTGGGGGCCCCCGGGGCAACGTCGGCAAAACGTGCGACATCGCAACTTTGACCCCAAGTGAGGTGGTTCTGATTAGGCTACTTCGGCTCTCCTCGCACTGCCCCAACAAAAGCTACTCGAAAAGGATGGGCATCCAGTGGTGTGTGTCGTGAGGTTTATTTTAAGCATATTGGAGGAAATGAGAGATGAGAACCATTAAAAGATTTATTTGCGCTGCCACCCTTATGGCGCTCGTGAACATCTGCATCACGAGCACGGCTCTGGCTCAGCGCCCATACCGTGAGACTCAGAGCAACATGCGAGATCTGATTGGGCGGATTGAGACGCACTCGGCCACTTTTAGGCGAAGTCTCGATAACGCGCTCGATCGGAGCCGCCAAAACAGAACTCTTCGCAATGACGAGATTAATCGCCTGGTCGCGGATTTCGAATCCGCCACCGAGCAGTTGAAGACGCGCTTTGAGAACCGACAATCTACTTCAGCGGATGCGCGTTTG
>JBGPNE010000237.1:0-5320 GCA_041487335.1 Pyrinomonadaceae bacterium | reverse complement strand
TCGATCACCTCAGCGGCTGATTCGTGGTCTTCGGGTGATGGTTCAATCTTCTCTGAGCACTTGAATGCGGGTGCCGACTTTCCAGTGTTCGACGGCACGCTCGACATCCGAAAACTTGCTCTACAACCTTCTTTTCAGCCTCATGACGACGAGCAGTACCATGTCAATGACCTGCTCAAGTATCACGATCGAAATTTCATTCAAAATGCTTACCGGGCAATTCTTAAACGTGGTCCTGATGCCGCTGGTTCTAGTGGCTTCCTCGAAGGTCTTCGCAGCGGGCATCTGAACAAGATAGATATTCTTGCCCGATTGAGATTCTCGGCAGAGGGCCGCGCGAAAAGAGTTCGAATTGAAGGCCTGCTTGCGCCCGCGGCGGTGAGAATGGCTTACCGCGTTCCGTTGATTGGGTATTTGCTGAATCTGGTGGTGGGGATTCTGCGTCTGCCCATTATGATTCGAAGTCACCGGCAGTTTGAAGCGCAGGTTCTAGCTCAGCAAGAGATGTTTGTCGAACACGTCAACCATATCGGCCTGAGCCTTCAGGGTCACGCAAGGGAAGTCACTCAATTACTTTCCAGCCACTCCGAGTCAGTAGACCGGCTTAGCGGACAGGTGCAGCAACAGATAAACGAATTGAGAGGTGAGCAAGCAGCTACGCGTGAGATGATTCTCAATCGCATCGCAGAACGTACGAATTATCTTGAAGAGCGCTTGAACGATGAGGCCTTGCGGCAACAACAGATTGGAGAGCGGCTGAACATTGAAGCATCAGTAAGACAGCAGCTTGAAGACCGGTTGAATCGTGACATTTACGGCCATCAGGAGAAACTTTGGGCGCTAGATAGGCGAGTGAGTGAGGTAACTTCTCAGTTGCAGGAAGAACTGAAACTAGTCGAGACAGAGTTTGATCAAGCGCAAGCACGCCAAGGTGAGCGCATCGACCTGCTGAGCGGGCAAAGCGAGTCGCTAACGGGGCGCGTCGAGTTGCAGAGCGGGCGGAGTGAGGCGCTGAGCGAGCGCGTCGAGTTGCTGAGCGGGCAAAGCGAGTCGCTGAGCGAGCGCGTCGAGCTACTGAGCAAATGTGCGACAAGCGCGATAGAGCGTGTCTTAGAAAGGCAGCAACAGCTGAGATCCGAGGTCGTCTTGCAGAGCCAGCGGCTAACGGGCCTGCTCGAAGAGGCACGGAAGCGATTGCCCGCGCCTTTCGATCAAGATCAGTTGCAGACTATCGCTCAGGAAGAAGCACACCTGCTCGATGCTTTTTATGCCTACTTTGATGAGCAATTTCGGGGAAGCCGAGAAGAGATCAAAGAGCGTCTAAAGGTTTACCTGCCATTCATCAAGAACAGTGATGTCGGCACCAAAGCGATGCCCATTCTGGATGTTGGTTGCGGGCGTGGCGAATGGCTCGAGTTGCTAAGAGACCATAGTCTCTTTGCGGTCGGAGTGGATTCAAACCGAACTCTGGTTGCACAGTCTCGCGAGCTTGGCCTGGAGATCGTTGAAGACGATCTGATGAACTATCTTCGCAGTGTGCCCGATGAGAACCTGGGCGGAGTCACAGGGTTTCACATTGTCGAACACCTGCCGCTCGAAACGCTGGTCAAATTTCTGGATGAGACAGTGCGGGTCTTGAAACCGGGAGGAATGATCATCTTTGAAACACCGAATCCGCAGAATGTGCTCGTGGGTAGCTGTAACTTCTATTTCGATCCTACTCATCGCAATCCTTTGCCGAGTGAGGTAATGAAGTTCTTTGTCGAGTCGCGTGGTTTTGTGCGAGTCGGGATCCTCCCCCTGAACCCTTCGAATGAAATACCGGTCGCAGGTGATTCTGAGCTGGTGAACCGGTTCAATCGGTATTTTTACGGGCCGATGGACTACGGAATCGTGGGATGGAAGGCAGCTAGCACGATGGACGAAGTATGAGAGTCCTAATTGCCACCACTCACGTGCCATTCATTCGCGGCGGTGCTGAGATTCATGCGGAGGGTTTGCGAGATGCGCTTCAGGCTGCAGGGCATGAAGCGGAGATTGTCGCGATTCCTTTTAAGTGGTATCCGCCGCAGAAGGTTTTGGACCACATGCTCGCATGTCGTTTATTGGATCTAAGCGAGGTGATGGGAACGCCAGTCGATCTTATGATTGGTTTAAAGTTTCCTGCTTATCTGATTCCTCATCCGAGAAAGGTGCTGTGGATCTTGCACCAGTTTCGGACGGCCTACGATCTTTGGGATCACCGGCTGGGTGACCTGATCTATGCAGCGGATGGCGCTGAAGTGCGCGATGCGATCAGGCAGGCCGACAGGCAGATTATTCCGCGGGCCAGAAGGGTGTTTGCAAATTCGGCAAATGTAGCGGCCCGCTTGAAGTGTTTCTGTGACATCGATGCTCGCCCTTTGTATCACCCGCCGCCAAACGCAGAGCAGTTCTACTCCGGCAAAGCCGAGGACTATCTATTCTTTCCGAGTAGACTGTGTCTTCCGAAACGCCAGTCGCTCGTGCTCGAAGCCCTCGCCCACACTAAGCGGGCTGTTCGTGTGCGCTTTGCGGGTACGGCTGATCAGCCGGCTTACAAGAACGAATTAAAGAGCCTGGCGCGCAGATTGAGAGTGCAGGATCGAGTTGAATGGCTGGGGCAGGTAACTGAAGAGGAGAAGCGAGAGCTTTACGCGCGAGCGTTGGGCGTGATCTATCCGCCCCTCGATGAGGATTATGGTTACGTGACGCTCGAGGCGATGCTGGCAGCAAAGCCCGTCATCACCTGTGCGGATTCGGGTGGTCCGCTCGAGTTTGTACGACACAATGAAACTGGATTGCTGGCCGAGCCATTGGGTGAAAGCCTGGCGCAATCGCTGGATCACGTGTGGGATTACCGCGAGCAGGCAAGGAACTGGGGTGAGGCAGGCCGCGCGCTTTACGACAACATGGACATTACCTGGCCTGGCGTCGTGCGAAAGCTGCTGGCATGATCAGAGAGTGCGGCACTGCCCGCACGATACCAATTTCATGAAACTCAACTGGTTTTCCCCATTACCACCTGCTACGACTGACATCGCGCACTATACAAAACGTCTACTGCCAGCGCTGTCATCCGTCGCCGAGGTCACCCTTTGGACCGATCAGCGAGATTGGGATCGCCAACTCGAGAAGTTCGCTGATGTTCGTAGCTACCGGCTTGAACGGATGCGTTGGGCCGAACTCAACCGGGCTGACATGACCTTCTATCAGATGGGAAACAATCCGCGCTTCCATGGCACAATCTGGCAGGTTTCCAGGTTACACGCCGGCGTCGTAGTCCTGCATGATTTTCGTTTGCACCACTTCTTCGACGGTCTCTACAGAGTAGAATTCCGCGACCGCGATTCTTACCTGGCGGTAATGCAAAGATACTACGGCGACGAGGGCCGCCGCGATGCTGGGCACTGTTACCAGACTGAGGCGCGCAATATTGACTACATGGCCCAGCGGTATCCGCTCACAAACCTGGCTCTGGAGAATGCTGTCGGTGTAGTGGTTCACACAAAGGATTCATTTGACAGTCTTTCAAACAATCAGAAATGGCCGCTAGCCTATGCCCATCTTCCTTTTCCTTTGATTGCAGCAGGAATTTCCCCAACTCAGCGAACCAGGAAAGCTGTTGATTCGCGTTATCAGTTGATCCTGTTTGGTTACATCGGACGCAATCGCCGGCTCAACTCCATCTTCAGGGCGCTTGCTGAAATCCCCGAAAGGGACATGTTTCATCTGGAAGTCTTCGGCAGTATTCTCGACGAAGAAAAACAGATCCGCGCTCAGATCAAATCGCTCGATTTGAGAAATCACGTGACGCTTCACGGATTTACGCCGGAAGAAGAACTCGACATAGCTCTTTCAGAATCCGATCTCGCAATAAATCTGCGCTTCCCGACCATGGGCGAAGCTTCCGGTAGCCAGCTTCGCATCTGGGCCCACGCTCTGCCGAGCCTGGTGTCCAGGGTTGGTTGGTATGCGTCAATTTCTCCAGAGATCGCTGCTTTCGTTCGTCCTGATGAAAATGAAGTGGCAGATATTCAGAAACATTTGCGTTCTTTTCTCGCTAACCCTGAACGTTTTGCAAAGATGGGTGAAAGGGGGCGCCAAGAGTTAGAAGAGAAGCATTCACCCGAAGGATATGCTCGTGTGCTGCTGCAGATTGCGAAGCATGCCCGAGATTATCGTCCCCGCGCAGCATATTTGGCTCTTGCTGAGAGGGCGGCCGCGGGCGTCGGCGACTGGCTTGGCCCACAACTCGCTGACGAGACCTTTCGCCGAGTGGCAGGCGAAGTTTATGTCATGGCGGGAGAGGTTAAAGATGCGAATTGCTATTGATGGCTTTCCCCTCAGCGAGCCGCTAACCGGCATTGGACACTACACGTTGGAGCTTGCGCACCATCTCGCCCTCAATTCCCCAGAGGATGAAATCCTCGTCGTCTCACCAAAGTCTTTTGTGCCTTCAGTTGATGCTGAAAACGGTACGGCAAACCTTCGGTTCAGTCGTGCCACAGTAAGTCCGCTAACTCGTCATTGGTGGTCGCTGGGTCTGCCGCGTTACATCCGCAAGAATCAGATACAACTCTTTCACGGCACGAACTTCGAGGTGCCACTTCGAACTGACTGCCCAACCGTCCTCACTATTCATGATCTGTCGACGTTGCTTTACCCGCAGACTCATAAGGGACGTATTGTACGTCGGGCGCGGCGAAGGCTGCCCCTGATGGCGCGAGCTGCGACGATGATAATCACAGACACTGACACAATTCGTCGGGAAATCAACGAACATTTACAGATTCCATTGGCCAGAATCGTGACGGTCTCGGGCGCGGCCAGGAGTTGCTTTCGCCGTCTGGAATTTGAGCAAACCGCAGACACTCGAAAGCGGCTGGGAATCGGAGACGAGTTCCTGCTTTATGTTGGCACCATCGAACCGCGTAAGAATCTTCTGACGCTCGTTCGCGCTTTTGAGGCGGTCCTGAGTAGACGGGATTCGCGCCTGCAGTTGGTTATTGCGGGACGGAAAGGGTGGATGGTTGACAGTCTTTTCGGATACGTCAAGAGTTCGCCTGCCGCGAGTCGGATTATCTTCACCGGTTATGTGAGTGACGAGGATCTCTGCGCGCTATATTCCAGTTGCTCGTTGTTTATTTATCCTTCGCTTTACGAAGGGTTCGGCTTGCCGCCCGTTGAAGCAATGGCCTGCGGCGCGCCGGTGATTGCCAGTCGCATTCCAAGCATTCAGGAGGTGGCGGGAACGGCAGCCAGATTGGTCTCTTCAGAGAATGTCAGTGAATTGACTGAG
>JBGPNE010000236.1:0-5350 GCA_041487335.1 Pyrinomonadaceae bacterium | reverse complement strand
TCCTCCACGTTTGATCCGCACGCCCAAGATAGCGCATGATCTGCCGATTTACGTGCAGGGAAAAGCCACGCGGCCGGCGCAACAAATGCATACCCGATTCCTCCGGCGTTCGGTTTCCTTTTCTATGATTGCACCGCTTGCAGCACGCGACCAAATTATCCCACGTCGATTCACCGCCACGCGACCGCGGCAGTATATGATCCAGCGTCAACTCGGATGGCGGGTATTGCCTGCCGCAGTACTGACAGGCTGAATGATCGCGCAGCAAAATGTTTTTCCGCGAGAGCGACCGTCTTTCAAACGGAATGTGGATGTACTCCGTCAGCCGGATGACGGCAGGCGCGTGGATCGACAGCTTCGCGGAATGGAGCATGTGTCCGTTATGCTCTTCAACGCGAGCCACGCCTTTAAAGATCATCACTACGGCGCGCCGTTCGGTGCACACGTTGATGGGCTCAAAGGATGCGTTAAGCACTAGGACACGACCGTTCATAGTAGGGCCTGATATTACGCGAGCGCCTCTGATAGTGTCAAAAACAATTGCTGGAGCCCGGGCTTGGATGCGGGAGACCGGGCCACTGATAGCTCGCTTTCCCGGACAAATCGGGGAGTTTTCTGTGCGCAGACATGGGCGTCGCCGTGCCAGTTCACCGATCGTAGGGGGAACTCTCCTAGCTAAGCTAGGGACCCGCTCGAAAGCGGTCCGTGGCGTCAATCAGAGCTCCGACAATGCCGGGCTCGGTGGCCGAATGCCCGGCATCGCCGATGATCTCAAGCTCCGCTTCGGGCCAGGCTCGATGAAGCTCCCAGGCGCTCATCATCGGACACACGACGTCATACCGGCCCTGGACGATTACCGCGGGAATGTGACGAATTTTACCGATGTTTTCAACCAAATAGTTCTCACTCTCAAAGAATGCATGGTTGACGAAGTAGTGGCACTCAATAAGCGCCAGGGCCAGGGCGAAGTGTGCCTCGCCGGCGTGATCTATCAGTTGCTGGTCAGGAAAGAGCTTTGAGGTGCTGCCTTCCCAAATAGACCATGCTTTTGCGGCTTCCAGGCGCACTGCCTCGTCATCGCTCATCAACCGCCGATGATAGGCGCCCAGCATATCGCCTCGCTCAGCGTGTGGAATAACGCGAACGTACTCTTCCCAGACATCCGGAAAAATCGCGCTCGCCCCTTCGCCCTCCTGATAGAACCAGCGGATCTCATTTGGGCGACAAAGAAAGATCCCACGCAGCACTAAAGCACTGACTCGGTCAGGATGTGTTTGGGCGTAAGCCAGCGACAGCGTGCTGCCCCACGACCCGCCGAAGACCAGCCAGCGCTCGATGCCGAGATGCTCGCGCAGGCATTCGATGTCTTCAACGAGATGCCACGTGGTGTTCTCTTCAAGACTGGAGTGTGGGGTGCTCTGCCCGGCGCCGCGTTGATCGAAGAGCACGACTCGGTAGGTAGTCGGATCGAAGAACTGGCGGTATTCAGGAATGAGTCCGCCGCCCGGCCCACCGTGAAGAAACACAGCCGGTTGTCCGTTTGGTTTTCCACACTGTTCGTAATAAAGCTCGTGAACCGGGGAGACCCTTAGCCTTCCAGTTTCGAATGGCTCAATTGCAGGATATAAAGTTTTCATAGTGACATCACACAAAGACCTTAGCATGCGTTAACTGATCTTCGACCAATCCTCAGAAACATTCGCTGGCTAGTGCAAAGGCCGCGCAATTGTGAGAACGAAAACGTCCGTCGCGCCTGCACCTTTTAAGGACTTCGCGCAGGATGAGACCGTCGCACCAGTTGTGAAAACATCATCGACTAGCAGAATGCGCTCGCCCGCAATCATATTGGCGTGGCAAACTTGAAAAGCGTTCTCGACAGTTTCTCGGCGGCTTCTTTCGTCCATACCCGCGCGGTGGCGCTCGGAATAAGAAGTGCGAACGACGCTGACTTCATCAAGCGGAAGCCCCGTCACCCTGGAAAGCTCGCGGCCGATCACTGCAGCCTGGTTAAAGCCTCTACCCTTTTCGCGTTTCGTATGAAGCGGCACTGCAATGATGCGGGTAGCTTCATTTAGAGGCGCACGCCTTTGAGTTCGAACCAGCAACTCGGTTAAGCGCGGGCAAATGTGTGGTTCATGTTTAAGCGCGAGGACGGATGCACGCAGTGCTCCCTCGTAAACTCCACATGCTCGCGCTGCTGTAAATGCTTCCTGATCGCAACGTCGACATCGCACCTGCTCTCGTTTCTCTTTAGCGATATTTCCGCTCGTGGGAGCGCCGCATTTCCAGCAGATGGTCTCGCCGCCCACAAACGTGCGCGTCTCTCTCCAGCACCTCGCACAGGCAATCCCATTAACTCTGGATTCCACGCTCCCGCTGCAAACCGCACACGACTGCGGGTAGACAAGTGCGAGGGCGGCATCGCAGAGAAGATTGGCGGTGCGTGTGAGGAACATTGATAGTATTACCGCCTGCGAAAAGGATTCCGCTCCATCCGAGAAAAGCAACCGGCCTCCTGAATCGATCTCAAGAGGCCGTGATTATGTCATCAAAAATAGCGAAGTCCTAATCCTCGTCTTCGGTAAGCAGACCTCGCTCATGGAGGTCCTGGCAACGCACACAGTGGTGTGCCCAGGGAACAGCGTCCAGTCGCTTTTCTGGGAGCGCTTCGCCGCAGCGGACACATTTGCCGTAAGTGCTCTCGTCAATCCGTTCCAAAGCCTCATCAATCAAATTCAGTAACTGCCGATCATTGTCAGACATGGATACCAGCAATTCTTTCGTGTAAGCATTCGCCGCCATATCGGCCGGATCTTGAGTCGCCTCCGCATCGCGCTCGCGACTGTAAAGCTCAGCCTGTTGTACCTGGCCGACCAGGCTCTCACGCCGGCCCAGCAACTTGTCCTTAAAAACTCTAATTCTTCTTTTGTCCATGGTTAGTCAGCCCTCCACCCTACTTGCTATGAAAACTGTAATACAGAAAGAACCATTGAATCATCACTTTTGATATGGCAATCCATGAATTATCGTGTATGCCCGGTACAATTGCTCCAACAGGAACACTCGCGCCATTTCATGCGTCAGGGTCAATCGCGAAAGCGACCAGCGCTTCTCGGCGCGCGACGAAAGTTCCGGCGAAACCCCGTTTGGGCCACCAACTACGAAAGCAACCTCTTTAATCCCACTGTTTTCCCAGCGCTCGATCTGTGCTGCCAATTCCCTGGAACTCCATTCATTGCCATCCGGATCTAGTAAAACGGTGATAGCGCCGGCACGCAGAGCGTCTGAAATGCGTTTCGAATCTTTATCGATGCTCGCCACTGTCTCAGAGCCGCGCGTCTCGCGCAGTTCAGTAATTTCACAACGAACGAAGTGCGTTAGCCGTTTCAGATAATCGTTTATGAGTCCTCTGAAATGAGCATTTCTCGTCTTTCCCGGCCAAATGACTCGCACGCGCATTAGTCAAAGTAGAGACCAGGGAGAAGGGGCGACGCCCGAGACACCGCGCTCACATCGCCGTCCATCAGCGAGCTTTTGAAAGTGGCCTATCTGCTTCATATACCCTTCCTGATCCGCCGGCTCTGCCCATCTCTGTGTCTCACCGTCTCCGCCTCTCCGTGTCCTTTCTTTGGTCGAGCGAGCCTTTCGTAAAGATTTTTCCTGCTGATTCCCAAGATCCGCGCGGCTTCAGTCTTGTTACCGTTTGTTGCGGCAAGCGTCTGAGCCACATATTCAGCTTCGAGTTCCGCGAGCGACTGCGGTCTTTCTCTTCTTCGCTGGATCTGGACTGCGGCACGAAGCGCCTCAGGCAGATCCGATACTTCAATTCGCTTGCCAGCCGAAATGATCGCCGCTCGCTCGAGAGTGTTGGCAAGCTCACGCACGTTTCCGGGAAAGTCATATTCCTCTAACAACGACAGCGCTCCGGGTGCTATTGCGCTCACTTGACGGCCGTGTTTGGTGGCATATGTTTTTAAAAAACTTTGGGCCAGCTGCGATAAGTCTTCAGCGCGCTCCCGCAACGGCGGAACATGAATGTGAACGACATTTAGCCGGTAATACAGGTCTTCACGAAAGTCGTGCCGTTTCACTGCGTCGCCCAAATCGACATTCGTCAAAGCAATCAAACGTGCGTCCACCTTGATTGTGCGTCGGCCGCCGAGTCGTTCGAATTCTCGAGTCTCAATGACGCGCAGAAGTTTTGCCTGAGAGTCGACTGACAAGTAAGCAATCTCATCAAGAACGAGAGTTCCTCGATGCGCAGCTTCAAGCCTTCCGGGCTTCGCGTCGATTGCGCTAGTAAAAGCGCCTCGCTCATAGCCGAAAAGTTCGGCTTCGAGCAGGTCGCTGGGCAGCGTCGCGCAATCGATTTTCACGAACGACTGTGAAGCCCGAGGAGAATTCGAGTGGATATAAAACGCGAGTGCGTCTTTGCCGACTCCCGACTCCCCGGTCACCAGAACATTCGCATCAGTCGCCGCGACTCGTTTCGCGAGGCGAACTGCCTCACGCATCGCTTCTGACCGCGCAAATATCTCGATCACAATTCACTTCTCAAAGAACTATTGGTCTCAGCAGCAAGCTCGGGCGGTAATTTAACTCGCTTCGACTCTCGCCACAGCCGCTCAAGGTCATAAAACTTTCGCGCCTTGTCCTCAAACACGTGCACAACGAAGTCGCCATAATCGAGCAGAATCCACTCGGCCATTTTGTAGCCCTCAACGCGTGCGGCGGGCGTGCCTGCCTTCTTGAGCCTTTCAAACACCTCGTCAGAGATTGCCTGAACCTGGCGTTCGTTGGCGCCGCTCGTAATCACGAAATAGTCAGTAAAGCTGGCAATCTCCCGCAGGTCCAACAGAATCACATTGATCGCTTTCTTGTCGCTGGCGGCATCCAGCGCAGTTAGGATTCTTTCGTCAATTTCTTCCGCTTCGGCAGCATTCGGTACCCGCTCGAGCTGCGAATGTCGGTTGGCCGTGGGATTCAGCGATTGTTCCTTGGCCCTTGAATTAGGCTTCATTCGAATTTCTATATAGTTTGTATTTACTTATGTAATCCGCCACTGGCAGCGGCACAAGCTTCCTCAAGTTGTCTATCCGATCCTCTCGCGCCGCACGCCGGATCTCCGTGGCCGAGATATCAATCATTACAACATCCGTAACAAATATCTTCCGAGCCTGCCCCTCCTTTTCAAGGGAAGACAAGCTCCACTGATCCGAACCGCGCAGGTCAACAATTTGGGCGGCTACGGAAGGAGTGACCTGGTCCCCGTCGATCTCGTAACCCGGTCGAGTGACTACGATGTGATTAGCCATTGTTATTAGCCGCTCCCACTCGCGCCACATCGTGA
>JBGPNE010000235.1:0-5360 GCA_041487335.1 Pyrinomonadaceae bacterium | reverse complement strand
GTTTCGATAATGCTCTCAAAAACAATTTCTACTAAGCGTTCGGCATCCTTTTTTGTGAGTTCCGCCGGTTGGGCGACGTCTTCGACGAGTTCCGCTTTAGTCATGCATCACCTCGAATTAGAGAAGGATGTTTCATGCCCAAACAAAATGAGTCCCGAAAGCGAAAATTCACCGTAGGTCTTAAAAGTGGCGAGGTGTGCCCAACTCCGTACACTATCAGAAAACAATCATACCGGGCAAGACTGCAAGCACCGACAGTATGGACCTGCAAGAAGGAAATCAGGAGACAACGGAAAACCCGCCGCGGACCAGCTTTTGTGCTTTGATCGTGTGCGGGGCCTGAGTCATCTGCGAGTCTATTCCTGCTCTTCTCCCGGCTCGGATCTGCCAATACCGAAATCCGCTAGTTCACCGAGCGATGCCATTCCACTACCCACTTCCGATGAATAGACCTTTGTATCTACTATGGGTTCGTCCTTGCCCACCGCTCTCGCGGAAAGCCCTATCTTCTTGCTTTCTGGATCAATCCTCAGGATCTTGAAGTCCATTTCCTGGCCAAGCAGAACCACGTCTTCGGGTTTTGCTACGCGCTCCTCTGACAACTCTGAAATATGACAAAGGCCCTCTAAATTGTCGTCCAGCTCAACGAACGCACCGAAGTTTGCGAACCGAGCAATCTTGCCACGTACGACATCGCCCGGATTGTGTTCGTTAACGAATCGATCCCAGGCATTTGGCTCAAGGTCCTTAATCGAGAGTGAAAGCCTGCGGTTCTCGGTATCGATGCTCGTGATAATCGCATCGATTTCCTGCCCTTTTTTCAGCACTTCACTCGGATGTTTGATACGCCTGGACCAGGAGATGTCGGAAACGTGAACCAGGCCGTCAACCCCATCCTCAATCTCTATGAAAGCGCCAAAGTCAGTAAGGTTTCTCACACGACCGTGTACTCGGGTACCCACCTGATAACGCTCGTGCAGCGTCTGCCACGGATTTTCCTGGACTTGCTTCATTCCCAAGCTGATGCGCCGAGCCTTTGGATCCACGCTAAGTACTTCCACTTCAACTGTATCACCAGGGTTCACTATCTTACTTGGGTGCTTGACGCGTTTCGACCAGCTCATCTCCGACACGTGAACGAGTCCCTCTACCCCATTCTCGAGTTCCACGAACGCACCGTAATCAGCAACGCTCGCCACCAGCCCAGTTATTCTTGTTCCGATCGGAAAGCGCTCTTCGACACTAGACCAGGGATCAGGCAATAACTGCTTGTAGCCCAGGGACACTCGCTCGCGCTCGCGATCAAACTTCAGCACCTTCACTTGAATGTTTTCGCCGACTCTAAAAAGCTCGCTCGGATTCTGCAGCCGTCCCCACGACATGTCTGTAACATGGAGCAAGCCATCAACACCGCCGAGATCAACGAAAGCACCATAGTCAGTCAGGTTTTTGATCTGGCCCTCCACAACAATATCCTCTTCGATGTGCTGGAGCGTCTGATCTTTTCTTCCAGTGTTCTCTTCCTCAATTACGGCTTTGCGCGAAAGCACGACGTTAGATCGTTTTCGGTTGAGCTTTATGACCTTCGCCTCGATCTCTTGGTTTCTCAGACTGTCCAGGTTTCTAACTGGGCGGACGTCCACCTGCGAACCCGGTAAGAATGCCGCAATGCCATCTATATCTACACGAAGCCCTCCTTTGATGCGTTCGATGACCCGACCTTTAACACTGGTCCCGTCTTTGTAGGCCCTTTCTAGATCATCCCAGGCCTTCATCCGGACTGCGTCAGCGCGAGATAAAACTGGCAAACCATCCGCCGTCTCCATGCTCTTTACAAGCACTTCGACTTCATCGCCAGGCTTAACGGTTAGCACACCATTCTCGGTGAACTCGGCGGGGTTAACGATCCCTTCCGATTTGTATCCGAAATCGATCACCACGCCGCGTTCGCTTATTCCTACGACCGTACCCCGGACTACTTCACCCTCTTGCAGCGTCGCTTGCTCCTGCTCAAACTGGTCCAGTAATTGCCCAAAGTCGACGTCGCCAGCCGGGCGCGGCTCTTCCTCGTCCGCGGTTGAACTTCCGGCTGTGGAGTTTTCGTTCGTTGGGGCGGTTGCCGTTTGCTGCGCCGAGGATTCCAGCTCGACGGAAGAGAATTCGTTATCGTTAGCCTCGCTGCTATTCAGCTTGGGTTCTTCACTAAACATGCAGACTCCTGTAACCTCCCGGACAATTTCAGCGCGTTAGAGATCATATCGCACTTCACTTGCTGCGCCAGGTATTGCAATGATCACGACTGGCGGACAGTCTTAGCGGCTCGTTGGTTGTTTGACCCCTTGGCGAAATGTCGGGTTTAAAGCTGGAGCGAGGAATGCGAGCCGTCTAGATTTGGAAAAGGAGGTCTTGTGTGTTTCGATTTCCGCCTTGCCCGTAGTCACCCGCTTGGTCCGACAATCACCTGCCGCTTTACCGGGCAGGCCGGAAATGTACACGCCGGAATGAGCGCGTGTCAAGGCGGTAACATCGGGCCGTAACATCAAGCGCGCCAGACTGTAAAGCGTGAAAGCGGCACGCGGTTGATGCATTTCTTAGCAGACATTCAAGATCACTGACTCGCGGCTGAAAGGCTGTCAGGGCTCCGAGGCACGACATACACGCCAGCGGAATGCGATCCAACAAAGAGTGTGTTCTGATCCTGCGAGTCAAATGCAAGTGCCCATATGCGCTGGCTTGGCAGTTGACGCTCTTTCGGATCAATTCGCGCCCAGGTTATTCCGGCATTGATCGTACGATACACGCCGCCGCCTGTTTCTCCACTTTGATAGGCATTGCCAACGAAGATCTCATCGCCATTGCGTGGATTGACCAGAATGCTGGTGAAATCTCCGAAGGGAAGATTGCCACCTCGGCGGCTCCAATTTGTGCCACCATCATGTGTCGAATAGAACGCCTGCTTGGTACCGACGTAGACGTAATCTTGCCTCTGAGAATCCTGCGCGATCGTATTCACGGGCGCGTCAGTCGGAATGCCATAAGCCTGCTGCCAGGACTTTCCTCCATCATGTGAGACCAAAACTCCGGAAGCGGCAGTGCCGACCCATATCGTTTCCGAGTGTCGCGCATTAGTTGAAATGCAAGTTGTACGGGCATCAAGACCAGAACCATAAGGTAGCTTCTGCCATCCCTTTGTTGGATCGAGGGTGCGATACAAGCCCAAATTGGTGGCTGCCAGAAAAGTGATTCTTCCGGTATCTGCATCCACGGTTTGCACCAAAGCGTTAACCGCATCGGTCAAAATCAAAGCCGATGCAGACTGGTCTCCCGGCAAGTCAGCGCCGTCACCCTTCGACAGGCCCAGCGCCGCAAGTGTGATCTCATCAAACTTTCCCGTCAGAGGGAGATGCCTATCTGCTTGGAATCGCCTTACCGCCAACAATGTTTGTGTACCAGCCTTTCCGTCTGGCAGACCAACATTGTAGCCGATCGCGTTCAGAGCCTCTTGTGCTCTCTGGACTGTTTCGTCGGGCTTCTGCAAGACAATTCCGCGTTGCGGCGGTCGCGAGCGCGCGGTCATAGCTCGTCTCTTTCCGCGAGTTGCGCGCTTCTTGATCTCGTCCGAAGCAGGAGAGTTAGCGGCCCATATTGGAGCCCACGAGGTTCCTCTGTCGATAGAACGATACACTCCGAGATTCGTGCCCAAATAAATGTTGTTGGCGTCTTGAGTGTCCTGAAGTATCGAGTAAGTGATAAGGCGGGCAGGCATATTCCGCGTCGACGGACGCCATGTTTCGCCATTGTCATTGCTTACGAAAAGAAAACCCCCTCCGGTAGCCGTGTTAATGGTCGCGGCGTAGATTCGATTCGCTATCTCGCGATCAGCAACAATCACGTTGGCGAATCGGCCGCTGTAACCGCCGTTAGTAGGCGTGAAGTTCTGTCCGCGGTCATACGACACCATCACACCGTAGTTATTCGTACCGATGAAAACAGTTTCCGGACGAGAAGGATGAACCGCGATTGAGTTGATCTCGAGTTGGCGTGATGTGGTTACCATCCATGAGTCAGCATCTCCTCCACGCTCTGAGCGCCAAAATCCTTCCGTAGTTCCCGCGAAGACAAGACCGGGAACAGAAGGGTGCTGAAGAATGGCTCGCGTTCTTCGCGACTGTGAAGGAATGCCCTGAACTTTGCGCCAGTTGTCGCCTGCGTTCTTCGTTTCGTAGATGCCGCTACAGGCTGAGGCAATGATGTGGTTAGGATCTCTCGGGTCGATATCGATCGCGAAAATATCGGAATCGTCAATGATCCCGTTCTTTAACGACTGCCACGTTTTTCCGCCGTCAGTTGATTTGTAAGGCAAATACCATGTGCCTGCATAGATAATGTTGCTTGTTCGCGGATCAATTGCGAGCGACTCAACATGCACTAGGCCAGCGACGTCATAAGTTGGTAGTTGCGTCCAAGTATCTCCCCGATCATTCGATCGGAAAATGCCGTTAAAAGTGCCGACGATCAAGACATCGGGATCGGATTCAGATTGGGTCAGTGAATGCAAAGCTTCATTTTTCAGCTCCGGGCTCTCCCGCCATGTGCGTCCGCCGTCCGTTGACTTAAAGAATCCGCCAGATTCTTTGTGCCGGTGCGCAGCTACGTAGAGCGTCCTTGAGTTACGTGGATCGACAACGATGTGGTCAACAAACAGCTTGGGGCGATTAAAGTTATGAAGCAATTCCCAGTGCTTGCCGCCATCCGCCGACGTATAAATCTGGCCGTCCAGGGTTCCGAAGTAGAAGCGATCCGCATTGTTCGGATCTACCACGAGACTGCGGACATCGCCGCCCGGCGGGCCGGTAGCCCGCCAGTCATCAGAGTATCTAGCGGGATCTATCGATCCATCAGTAGCTAAAACCCGCGCCGAACTGGACTTAAAAGATTGGTTGGCAAAAGCAAACAGGAGAACAACGAGAGGAATCAGCTTCAATTTGGTGATCATTTGCAGACAAACTCAGAAAACCATCATCTCAGAAATTCTGCGCGCCTCTTGGGCACTGGCTTAGAGTTTAATACAATTTTACAGGTTTGTATCCAAGAACTTTACGCAGCGGATACGATGCACAGCTCTTACGAGCTCGTTGCACAGGGGTTCAACCCCCAAAGAAAGAAGCGGGCGATCTTCTCATTTAGAAGAATACCGCCCGCTTCCCGCTTCCCGCGTCAAGCTAAATTGACGCGGACATCTTTCTTTGCTTACTCCTCGTCGTCGCTGCCTCGTATGGCACCGCGACGCCGCGAAACCTTCCCCTTCTTGCATTGCGGACAAGGCGAGATGACGTTGTCTGGACTCGCAGCCGGCTTGT
>JBGPNE010000234.1:0-5377 GCA_041487335.1 Pyrinomonadaceae bacterium | reverse complement strand
GTAGCTAAGACCGTTAGCCTCGAATCCGCGAAAGTCGTCAACGTCGTGCCTCGATATGGCAAGCTCCGCTCCAAGATCTCGGGCGAAGTCCTGGGATTCGAGAACATCGAATTGATTTCTGACCGGCCGATTGCCGTCTGGATTGACGAGTTTCGGCAGATCAAGAAAGAGTATCCAAATCACATCCTGATCGCCTCAATCATGGAGGAGTATGAGAAGGGGCGCTGGCAGGAATTAACAAAGATGGTGCAGGATACGGGCGTGGACGCATTCGAACTTAACTTCTCCTGCCCACACGGAATGACCGAACGGCGAATGGGTTCCGAGATGGGTGAGCATCCAGATCTGACTGAAGAGGTTACGAGTTGGGTCGCAGAGGTTTCCAACATTCCAGTCTGGGCCAAGATGACTCCCAACATCACGAACATCAAAGAACCTTCGCTGGCCGCTGTGCGGGGTGGTGCGGCCGGTATTTCTGCGATTAACACGATACTTTCCGTGATTGGCGTTGATCTGAACACTCTCAGGCCTATGCCGACTGTCGAAGGCCACACCGTTCCGGGCGGCTATTCTTCGCAAGCCGTGCGTCCGATTGCCCTACGCATGGTCAGCCAACTTGCGCTCGGGCTGCCGCAGGATGTCTCCATTAGTGGCATCGGCGGCATTGAGTGCTCACACGATGCGCTCGAGTTTCTGCTGCTGGGCGCCTCAACAGTGCAGATTTGCACGGGAGTGATGCTTCACGGAGTTAAGATGATCGATGAGCTGCAGGAAGGCCTTGAAAAGTTTATGGTGGAGAAAGGATTTAAATCGGTCGAGGAGATCATCGGCAAGAGCCTGTCCTATTTCTCCACTCACATGGACCTCGTCCAAAAAATGAAGGCCGCTAAGCGCACTAAGGCGGGCGAAGCCAGCCGCGACAACGAATGGGCTCAAAAAGACATTACTGAAAAGACCGCGGAGCTCACGTCGAATTAGTTCAACATTTTTCGAAATCGCCAAATCAGTCAAACTCCGCGATGACGGGCGCATGATCCGAGGGTCGCTCCCAGGTACGCGGCTCCATATCAATCCAGGTGCTTTTGTTTCGCACAGCTAATGGCTCACTGACCCAGACGTGATCAATTCTGAGCCCGTGATTCCGACGGAAAGCTCCGGCGCGGTAGTCCCACCAGGAGTAATGCCCGGCGCCATCGGTATGCTGGCGAAAGGCATCGATAAAGCCCCAGTCTTTGATCTCTTGCAGCGCCGCGCGCTCCTGGTCGCTGAAGAGAATTCGCCCTTGCCAGAGTCGCGGATCATGCACATCCCGCTCTTCCGGCGCCACGTTGAAGTCCCCGCAAAGCAAGACGGGCGCACTCCTGTCGTAGTGGGTATCAAAGAATGCACGCAGGCGTTTCATCCATTCGAGCTTGAACTTGTATTTCTCCGATCCAACCATCTGGCCGTTAGGCACATATACATTAACGATCTGAATGCCACCAATCGTGGTTGCAACCAGACGTGCGTGCGCCCCTTCGTCGTCGCCCGGATAACCACGCCTGGGGCTCTCGCATTCGTCGCGGGAAAGAATCGCCACTCCATTGTATGATTGCTGACCAAACGTGATGCACTTGTAGCCGTGCTCCGCCAAAACATCCGCGGGAAACTTATCGTCCGTACACTTCGTCTCTTGCATACAGAGCACATCTGGCAGCACTGCGTCCAGCCACCGCGTCACATTCGGCAGACGAGCAAGTATTGAGTTCACGTTCCAGGTGGCGATTTTCATGCACCAGTTTCCAGTTTCGCGTTTAGAGTTTCGGGTTTCGGGTTTCGAGTTTCGAGTTTTGGGTTTCGAGTTTTGAGTTAAGCACCCGATGACTGGCACAAGGCAGAATCCCCAAACTCGAAACTCGGAACTCCTAACTAGATGGTCGCGATCAGCCCTGACAATAATGCGCCGCGGCGCGGGATGTCATCGATCAGAACATGCTCGTGCATCGCATGTGCGCCATCACCATCGATTCCGAGACCGTCCAACACAGGCGCTCCGATTGCCGCCGCAAAATTTCCATCCGAAGCGCCTCCGACCTGAGCTTCTCCCAACTCATAGTCGAGCGTAGCAGCTATACGACGCGCGTGCTCGTAAAGCGCCACCACTCCGTCGGTGCGTTCCAGTGGCGGGCGATTGATTCCGCCGCGCACCACAAGCCGCACCCGATCGTCAACCGGGCGGAGTCGCAATATCTCACTCTCAATTCTGGCGCCTTCCTCGATAGTGCTAAATCTCAGGTCAACTTCGGCCCGAGCCTCGGCTGCTACCACATTCGAGAGCGTGCCACCTGCAACAACACCAACGTTTACGCTGATTCCTGTGGCCGGATTATTCATCGCGTGCAGCCGTTCAATCTGGCGCGCGATTTCCAAAATAGCGCTGGCGCCCTTTTCCGGCTCCAGGCCCGCATGAGCCGCTCGCCCCCGAGCTTCGATAGTAAACATGCCAGTTCCCTTGCGTGCAGTCTTAACGCGTCCGCCGCCTGCTGGTGGCTCAAGAACCAGCACTGCTCGTGCGCGTCTGGCTTCTGCTTCGACGATTCCGCGTCCACTTTGGCTACCAGTCTCCTCGTCACAAGTGAGCAGCAAGACCACCGGACTCTGCGGCGGCAAATCCAGTGAAGTACATGCACGAATGGCTTCGATTGCCAAAGCGCAGTTGGCCTTCATATCAAACACACCCGGTCCATACGCGCAACCGCCTTCTACGCGCCAGGGACGTTTTTGTAGCGAGCCGTAGGGATGAACGGTATCTGTGTGGCCGAGAATCAGGATAGTCTGGGAACTGTTTCTGTCATTACCAAACGCACGCACGCGCAGGTGTTCACCATAGTTCTCGGCCGGAATTCGTTCAATAGCTGTCACGCTATTGATCGCTCGCGCCGCCGCCGAGAGCAATGACACGACAGCTTTGCTTCCTGCTTCGTCGCCTGAGGGTGATTCCGATTCGACAAGGGCGCGTGTCAACTCTAGCACTTCACGCTGACGGTTCATGAAGTAGTCACGCAACCCGGTGGCATTTGAGTTGGAGATTTGAGCAGACATTCGTTGATTCTCGATTTACGATTTTAGATCCCAGATCTGCGATTGTTGAATATTGTCGCTATACCCCAGCTCATTTTGCCGCACTGGCGCGAAGCGGTTATGTGATCGTCTCTGTTCTCAACGTGAGACGATCTACACGCACGGCGTTCACTTCATAGCCGATGCCGGCCTGCTCGGGCGCGATGATAGTGCCGTTTGCTGTCACCGCAACTGGTGGATCGATAATGTCTTCCTCCCAGTAGCGAGCGCTTGCGGAAACATCTCCGGGCAAAGTGAAACCCGAAAGCGTGGCCATTGCGATGTTGTGTGCGCGTCCGATTCCCGATTCGAGCATACCGCCGCACCAGACAGGAATGTTGCTTTCACGGCAGACGCTCTCCACACGCTTGGCCTCAGTGTGGCCGCCGACGCGACCGAGCTTTACATTAACGATTCGGCACGAATCAAGTCCGATTGCGTGTCGTGCGTCTTCGCTCGAATGTATCGATTCGTCCAGACAAATCGGAGTTTTAATCTGCCTCTGGAGTGCGGCATGATCGAAGATGTCGTCATGAGCGAGCGGCTGCTCAATCATCATTAAGTTAAACTGATCCAGCTCTCGAAACAGAGGCGCATCAGCAAGGGTGTAGGCAGAGTTCGCATCGCCCATTAGCCTTATCTCGGGAAAACGCTTACGCACTTGCTCGACAATTTTCAGATCCCAACCCGGTTTGATCTTGATCTTTATTCGTTGATATCCGGCAGCGAGTTCTTTCTCGATCTTTCCCAGCAGCGCTTCGGGTGTGTCCTGAATCCCAATCGAAACCCCGCAGGGAATCTCTTTCTGCACGCCCCCAAGGTGCTCCCACAAAGGCACCCCCATCCGTCTGGCCTCAAGGTCCCAACACGCTGTCTCAATCGCCGCTTTAGCCATGCGATTGCCCCGCACCGGTTTCATCAGATTCCAGGCGTCAGCCGCCACATCTAATCTCTTGCCAACAACCATGGGCGCAAGAAACTCTCTTAGTGTCCACCAGGCGCTCTCGGTCCATTCCTCACTATAGAACGGTTCCTCGCCTACTGTGCACTCACCCCAACCTTCTGCGCCATCCTTGTCAGTTACGCGCACGAGCACAATGCGCCGCTCGCTTGTGCGGCCAAAGCTCGTCTCGAAAAAGTGGATTAGCGGCAGACGGATTTCTCTTAGTTCAATAGAAGAAATGATCAAATGCGCAGGCTCCTAAGCGGATGAGTGGTGACATTATGCCCGCGTTGCGCCCATTTGTCAGCCTCGGCTTACAGGAAAGGAAACGACTTCCGGTAGTAGTTCACCAACGCGTTTTGATTTCATTGTTAGGTCTGCCTAATAAAGATTGACTTGTCGCCGCCGGTGGGATATTTTCTCGTCACTCAAGAAGCTTACTGGCTGGACTCCGATGGGCCTGCATGTGCGGCGCATACTCTCTCGCCCAGCCTACCTTGTGGTTTCTGCACAGTCTTACGCGTGACAGAGCTACGCTCAACTCTTAATCATGGAGGTTCATCATGAACACAAGAAGAATCCTATTAGCTTTGCTCGTCGCTGTGTTGATCAGTACCGTTGCAAGCGCTCAGTCTCAGGGGAAACGTACTGGATGGGCAGCGGCCCTTGAGCGCATCAACGCTACGAACAGAGTCCAGCCTCAGGCGCGGCCTAACCTTTCAAATGCTCAGTCCAACACCAAGGATAGTGAAGGCGACCGAGACGACGGGGACTCCGACAGCCACAGAGACTTGACCGGCAGTTGGCTAGCCACAGTAACTTATCCTGATGATAATTTCTCTTTTAAGGCACTCTTTACCTTCGGTGAAGATGGCACCTTCGTGGGAACATCACAGGGAGATGTTTGTTGTGGTGCGGCTGAAACCTCTCAGCAGGGCACCTGGACCAAAAAAGGGGATGACAAGTCCGCTCTGAAATTCCTCCTGCTTGTGTATGACTTCAATACAGGAGAACTCGTGGCAACCATAACGGTTCGGTTTAGAATAGAGCTCCGTTCAAGGAACAGATGGATCGGACAATTCACGCTGGATGTTACCCTTCCTGATGGGACCACGATTCCTGATGCTGCTTCGGGGATAGCGGAAGGAAGGCGAATTCGGGTTTAGTAATGGAATAGAGCCTGATTCTTCAGACGCTTACTCCGTCGATACAATTCCCTGGTTGTTGAGCGCGGCGTGCATTGTGTGCCACGAGAGCGTAGCGCACTTCACGCGTACGGGAAACTCACGTACGCCGGCGAAAATCTTCAGATGGCCCAGATGATTCGCCGTGTTT
>JBGPNE010000233.1:0-5377 GCA_041487335.1 Pyrinomonadaceae bacterium | reverse complement strand
CCTCTAGGCCGGTTGATCGCTATTATCAGTGCGCCCGATGAAGACATTTCGGCGTTGTTGGATCAACAGTCCACACAAACTACCAGGCCCGCAGAACCGAAAGCTGAGGCGGACGCAACTCCGCCGGCCGGGCAACCTGCAGGCGACAATGCTAGTCGCAGTGCAGATCGGAGTGCTGAGGGGAATGGCAGACATGCCGCTCCGGTTATTGAAAGCTCGCCGTCGGGTAGACTCATTGTTTCGCCCCTCGCCGCGCGCATGGCGGCGGAAGCTGGCGTAGACTTGCGCTCCTTAAGCGGTAGCGGACCTGGCGGCCGCATCATCAAACGGGATATTGAGACTGCTATCAGCCAGAGCAAAGCCGCCGGCCCCACTGTCGCGGCGGCAGCGCCACAGAGACATCTCCGCGCCGTTGAAACCAAAACCTTACAGCAACCAGCCACTGCCGGGGCTTCCGCCTATCATGATGAGCCCCTCAGCGAAATGCGGCGAACGATTGCGCGACGACTGGTCACATCGCTCGGCCCAGTACCTCATTTCTTTCTCACCACAGAGATTGAGATGGATCGCGCAGCCGAAATGCGCCGCAACATGAATTCACTCGATCCCGAGTTGAAGATCAGCGTTAACGACATCATCATCAAGGTTGCCGCCGCCGCGTTGTTACAACACCGCCAGGTGAATGCCTCATTTCAGGAAAAGGCGGTCAGGTACTACGAACACGCCGACATCGGTGTAGCCGTGGCAATCGAGGACGGATTGATCACACCCGTCGTGCGCTCAGCGGATCAGAAATCATTGAGGGAAATCGCCAGTGAGGTTCGCGATTTCGCTGAGCGGGCGCGCAACCGGAAGCTGCGCCCTGAGGAGTACACAGGCGCGAGCTTTTCGATTAGCAATCTCGGGATGTTTGGAATAGACGAATTTACTGCAGTGATAAATCCCCCCGAAGGTGCGATTCTCGCCGTGGGAGCAATGTCGCCAAAGCCAGTGGTTCGCGACAACGAGATCGCAGTGAGACAGATGATGCGCGTGACAATGTCTTGCGACCATCGCGTCATTGACGGCGCAACTGGAGCGAAGTTTCTGCAGACGTTTAAAAAGATTCTGGAGAATCCTCTGTACTTGGTCGTGTGATCCGACGACGCCAAGAGCTGCTCATACTATTTAAGGTTCTCAGGTTAGATTGCGCGTTAAGTCAGTACTCCGACGTCCGGCAATCGAAGAAGGTCAGCGCGACAACATTTTGTCACTGCTGTTCTGGGGCAACCGCTCTCACGCAGCTCGCGTCACGTCTCTTTTTGGAAAGCATTCCACGATCGCGGCGGCGTCGAGCGTGTCATGTTCCATCAGCAGAGAGACCAGACGAGTTATGGATTCCTCTTCTAATCTGACCACGTCGCAGGCTCTCTTCAATTGAGCATTGATAATGGCGTTGGTGGCGTCCTCAATACGATCAAGCAGCGTTTGACTATGAGGCACGTCCCGGGCACCCAGGTGAATTGGCCCCAACGGGCTCATCCCAAACTCACTGACCATACGCCTGGCAAGTTCGACAGCCCGCTCGATGTCGTTTGACGCGCCGGCGGTCATTGTGGAAAGGAGAATCTCTTCAGCAGCACGTCCTCCCAGAAGCATCGCAATCTGATCTTCCAGGAACTCGCGCTTTTTCATCAAGCGATCTCGCTCAGGCAGCGACTGTGTGACGCCCAGAGCCCGTCCTCGAGGGAGGATTGATACCTTGTGGATCGGATCGCCATTCTTTACGGCCAAGCCGACGGCAACATGGCCGGCCTCATGAACTGCGGTCGCGTAGCGCTCTTCTTCGTCCATCATGAAGCCCTGACGCTCGGCACCCATCAAAATTCTGTCGCGCGCCGACTCAATATGTTTCCGTCCAATAGCATCGGAGTCGTCACGGGTTGCGGCAATTGCCGCTTCATTCAGCAGATTGGCAAGTTCAGCTCCGGAGAAGCCGGGAGTTCCGCGGGCGATCCAGTGAAAATCGAGTTCTGGTTCGAGCTGGATACCTCGGGCGTGTACTCTCAGAATAGCTTCGCGGCCACGCGCGTCTGCCAGGTTGACTGTGATCTGGCGATCGAATCGTCCGGGACGGGTTAGAGCGTGGTCCAGAATGTCTGGCCGGTTCGTCGATCCGATCACGACAATGCTAGTCGTCTGATCGAATCCATCCATTTCAATTAAGAGTTGATTTAGAGTCTGGTCCTGATCTGCTGAAGCAGAGTCGCTACTGCGTCCTCGCTGCCGGCCCAAAGCATCAATCTCGTCGATGAATACAATGCAAGGTGAGTGTTTCCGTCCTTTAGCAAAGAGTCGGCGAACACGAGCCGCACCCACTCCCGCAAACTTTTCCTGAAAGCTTGAACCGGATACTGAAAAAAACGGTACTCCAGCCTCATTCGCAGCAGCGCGCGCCAGCAGAGTCTTGCCGGTTCCCGGGGGCCCCGAAAGCAAAATCCCGCGAGGGATCCTTCCGCCAAGCCTCCCAAATCTAGACGGATCTCGCAGGAATTCGATCGTCTCAGCCAGCTCGGCTCTCGCCTCGTCGACCCCAGCGACGTCTGCAAAGGTGGCGTCCTGTTTATTGCTAGAGTCCACGCAGCTAAAGCTTCCATCTCGGCCGTTCATGTTTCTATAGACTCGCCAGCCGATGAGCCCAGCCAGGGCAAAGATAAGCAGGGGCATTAACCAGTTCAGGGCAGTTATTAGCGGGCCCGGCTGCAACGCTCGAAACTCGATGGGCACGTTGTTCTTTCTAAACAACTCCACCACCGCCTGCTGAGCTGGCTCGCTCGTAACAGTAGCCTGCAGCAGTGAGCCATCCCTGGCTTGAACGATCAAGGTCGCGCCCTCAATAGTTAGCGAAACAGCTGTACCGCTTTCCGCAACCTGGTAGAGTTGCGAATAATTGATTTTTTGCGAAGCGACTCTGTAGCGTTGATAGACAATTACAGAGGTTATAGCTGCCAACACCACTACCAGGACGGCGATTAGACTTAAGGCGACCTTTTGGGAACGCCGGATCATTTTCGGTACAGGGGAACGCATAAGAATCTCCATGCGAGGCGCTTCACATTAACGAAGCCCCTTTTTGTGCGTTGAGCAAGACTATGAGGCGGGGATCAAGAACTACTGAGCGTCGGAAGGGAGCAGACCGCAGGCGAGAACTAAGAAGGTCAATGTTGCGCTCGCCAAGTTATCCCGGGTGCGAACACAGCTTTTACTTTAGCAGCCCTTAGGAAAAGAAGTCTAGATTAAAGATCAAACAGAAGCAGGAGAAATTTACGAGAGCACGCATCCAGGGATGAGGCTACATCTAGGTGCTTGGTTAGGCCTGGCGCCAATACTGAATCAAAACCTATCGTCAGGGGCGAGGCTGGAAGATTTCCATACGCTACAGCGGGCACCGCCGCTTTATCATTAGCGGGCAATACCAGCGAAATGGGCTAATGTAAAGCGCGCCGCATTAAGGCTTTATCGTCCGCGTGGGCGCCGAGCTTGTTGACTGGCATACACGTTGCCACCTAACGCACACGATAGGTTTAGGTTTAACTAGACGAATCCAAACGGCGGTGCACAAAAAGGAGGAAAGGCTCATGCTGTGGACGATCTTTGTCATTCTCTTGGTTCTTTGGCTGCTGGGAATGGTTAGCAGCTACACTATCGGAGGGTTTATTCACCTATTACTCCTGATAGCGCTCGTAGTATTGATAATCAACATCATCAATGGGCGCAGAACGGTCGTTTAGGAAACAAGACACTTAGGAAACACACTGTTTAGTGCTGGGCGCCCACATTCGTTCGATAGCCTGGTTAGCTTGTGGAGAGCGACGGGCGCCTTCACTTCACATCCAGCGCCTTGATCGTCAGTGGCCCCGTGACGCGGCCGACGGGATAAAGATTCAAGTGCCGGTCCCAATAAGGCGAACGCTCGTAGAAGAACTGAAGACGCTCCTGGGGACTTGAAGCAAACTTGGGATCGGCGGCGAGCCGTCTGGCAAATTCACCACGCAACTCCGGATCCTTCGACATCATCTCTCGCGCGAGTTTCTCTAGTACATAGGCTTCGGCATATTCCTTCTGCTCAAAAATCGCGTTGAAGAATCCCCAGGCTACCAGTGAATCCGGTGCCTCAGGCTCCAAGAGATTTATGGCGACTTTGGCCGACTCCTGGGCAAGCGGAACGACCATCGACCCTGGGGGATACGTTCGGCGCTCGCGCACCCCCTCCACCTTAACCGTCGGCATGAACCTCCCTTCAAACGGCGCAGGCGCCCACCTCACCTCACTGAAGCGATAACTTTCCACCTCAATCGTCATCGCTTCCGCAGTTTGTTGCAGATGGAGGCCATGGGCCTTGAGAACTTCAATTACATCCTTCCATTGTGCGGGTACAACGTAATAAAGCGGTGGCGCAACTGCAGTCTTCACGCGAAAGTTGTCATACATCGGCACGGTTAGATCCAGCGGTTTTGTGCCATAGACCACGCGGACCGCATCTGATACCTCGCTTGACTCGACGTAAGATTCAACCGCCTTCAGCTTATATGGCCTCGCCGTGTCGGTAAGTTCAAAATCGAGCGGATATTTGCGCGTAGCATCGTAGGCGCGACCGTTCGCGATTGTTTCCTCATCAGCCTCACGCACGGCCTTGAGTAGACTCTCGGCATCGTGATTCACCGCCTCCAATGCGAAACGTAAGAAGTCGTAAGTACCGACGACGCGCGAGCGGTAGTCCTTCAGCATGTGTGTTTCGATGAGGATGCCGGGCCGATTTCTCAGAGGCGTGTAACCCGTCGAGAAGCGGGGGCAGCCATTGAAATCCCGAATACCCTTTGTCAGGTCGCGGTTCTCTTTGAACTCGAGATACCAGGACACAACGTTTCCCGCCGCTTCGGTTGCGGGAGCGACTCTTCCATCGATGACCTTTCTTTCCCACGCGAGGACGCTTGGCGCGATGCCATCGTGATGCTCGTATTGGTAGGTAATGTTGTAGCGATAATCGGCGCCATCAGTCACGTGACAATCAATAAACAGATCGGGTCGCCACTTGTTCCACAACGATAACCACGCCCGAGTTTCCGGCGTATCCGCTTTCATGTAATCGCGATTGAGATTTTGGTTTGTGGTCGTTGCGCGCCAACCCATCTCTTCGGGCCCGTTCTGGTTGATTCGATTGTATGGACTGACTCGCTCGTGACCGTCGGCGTTATAGATCGGGATGAAGAGAACGACAACATGTTTGAGCAAGCCTGGTCGCGTCTTCGTTATGGCAATGTCGCGCAACAATGCCAGACCCGCGTCTTTTCCATCTGGCTCGCCAGCGTGTATGCAGGCTTGGATGAGAACGACCGCT
>JBGPNE010000232.1:0-5418 GCA_041487335.1 Pyrinomonadaceae bacterium | reverse complement strand
CCGAATCTCCTCTTGCCGGCCTCAAGTTGGATCTTCGTCGCTCAAAAGATCCCGGCCGTGAAATTAAACTATGAGCGGATTCCTGCTGGACACCAATGTGATCTCGGAACTCGTCAAGCCGAGGCCGGAGCCAAGCGTAACGACATGGATCGAAGCGACTGATGAAACGCTGCTTCACCTCAGTGTTCTGACGCTTGGCGAAACTCGCCGCGGTGTGGTGGCATTACCTGACGCTGGGCGACGAGCGAGGCTTGAGGCCTGGCTCGAAACCGATCTGCGGTCCCGTTTTCACGGGCGGATCTTGTCCATAGACGATAGGGTAGCCGATCGCTGGGGACTGCTGACGGCCCAGGCGCTAAAGAGCGGAATAGTGCTTCCCGTCATCGACGGTCTATTGGCCGCCACAGCTTTGCAGCACAATCTCACATTCGTGACTCGCGACACCGTGAGTATTGCCGCTGCCGGTGTTGCGGTCTTTAACCCCTGGGAGAAAAGTTGACAGATCGCATGCAGCGATTCACGGTTCAGCGTGCGGCTTCATTTTCTTCTTAGATCGAACTGATGATCCGACCAGAATTGACAAGTCCTTAGAAACGATAGTGGTAACGGGCGGTCACGCTGCGCCCGGGCCCTTCGATTCCCCAGGCCAATCCCCGATAGTTCTGGTCCGTAATGTTTTCGAAGTCGATCGAGACCTCCGACCTCTCGTGAAAGCGAAGCCCACCGCGCACATTGATCAAGCCGTAACCAGGTATGTGATCGAACAGCGGCGCGGACGTAGCGCTGCCGAGCACGCGTGTTTGCACTTGTGCTAGCGTTTCGCCTGTCGGGATCAAACGGTCGTCAGCATTGCCGAATATGCCGTCCGGCCCGGCACTGATCAGGCCGCGCACCCGCGCGCCGCGGTTGAAGAAGAGCGCGATCTGCGAGCGCGAGCGCGTAGCACCAGTGCGCCGATCCCCGAGGTCGAGCGAGGAGAGACGACTCTGCCGGTCAGCGAGCGTCGAGTAAGCTTCAATCCAGAAATGCTTGCCGTGTGGCTCGTAACGCAAACGCAGGAACCCCGTCGGCGCTGGTGTGCCGCCTTCGATGTTTGGCGGCAGGCCATTGGCTTTGTCTTTCGCGTGGATGTAAGTGAAGTTGCCGCCAAAGGCCCAGTCACGATGCGGACGGGCATCGAAGGTGTATTCGAAGCCATAAATCCGGGCGTCCGAAAAGTTCGCTCGAATCAATACTGGCGCAGTCGAAAGCGCAACAAAGACGGCGCCGTTCACGTCTTGGCTGATGATCTGCTGATCGCCAAGAAACTTGCCCACAGAGCCGGGCGGCAGTATCAGCGCCTGTTTGACAATAGCGCCATTGATGTCGATCAGAAACCAGGTCAGGTCAGTGTCAAAACGTTTGTAGCGATAACGAACTCCGAGATCGAAGTTGTTGCTGATCTCCGACCGTTGACGTTGAACCGCAATGCCGGTTGACACCGCGTCGCTTCCCGCGGTAGTCCCGATGGTCCCACCAAGTGCCGCAGTGGTGTTGAAATCTGCTTCGAATCCGTCGCCAGTCAATCCCAGCGTGCCGAGGTCGGTAATATTTGGCGCGCGAAAACCGCGGCTGTAGTTAAAGGCTATGCTTATAGGTCTTGCCGGCGTCAGTACGAAACCGACACGATCTGAAAAGTCGTGAGCGCGTAGACTATCGTCAGGCCACAGTGGCTTGCCTCCGACAAGCGGGCTATTCACTGTACGCGAAAGGTACGAAGCGACATTGAATCGCAGAGCGGCACTTAGACGCAGTCTATTGGGAATGGCTTCATAAACGTCTTGGGCATAGAGGCCGGAGAGAATATAGCGGGCGCCATCTGGCACGCGAGGCCGCGAGAGAATGCTGGTTTGCGCAACAGGGTTGACCGTGAACGCCGGGGCCTTAACTGTCTCTCGATAGACATCACCACCGATCAGGAATGTGTTTCCGTGAGCGAGTTGCTTATCCAGAAACCCACTGACGCCAAACACCTGCGTGCGCTCGTACTGGTGGGTAATGTCCCCATTGGGATTACCCTGCCCGCCCTGATTTACGCGCTCTTCGCGCTGTGCGTTGTACGAGAAAGTCACTGACGCGTTGTCAAAAAATCCCACGCCTTGTTTCAGGTAACGCCCGTAGAAGAAGTCGTTCATCAAGTTGCGCAGGTCTGCGATCAGGTTGCCATCACCGCCCAGCGTCTGGTCATAACGCTTGCCAGCGTCCTGTTGTCCGCGCTGGTAGTGAAGCATGAACTGCTGATTAGAGTCGGGAGCATAGCTGAGGCGAAAGAGCCCGCCATACTGCGTAAACGCTGTGTCGGTCAAACGATTGCCGAAGATGTTTGAAGGCAGGCCAAGAAAGCGAGTAGCCGCCGCGTGGGGATCTAATCCATTACCGGGCCGCAGTGTGTTGACGCGACGGCTGGCCGCGTTGACCAGCAGTCCAAAGCGCTGCGTGCCATAAGTGACCAGCGTGTTGCCGCCATAGGAGAGATCCGCGCTGGTGAAGAACGTGTTGATTTCGCCGTGAGTCTCTGGCTTGGCATTACCAAACGCTGGTGTACGCGACACGAGCTGGATCGTCCCGCCGATTGAATCTGATCCATACTGGGCTCCGTTTGGTCCGCGCAAGACTTCCACCACTCGCACGTTGCTGGAATCATTGAGATCGAGAAACGTATTGATGCCCCCGCGCATGGCCGAAGTCGTATAGCGGACACCGTCCACGTAGACCGCGACTTTGTTTCCGGTCAGTCCACGCACAAAGATTCCCGCGATGGTGGGGCTGGTGCGTTGAAGATTGAGCCCCACCTCCTCGTCCGCTACCTGCGCAAGCACAGCCGTAGTGCGCTGTTGAATCGCGCTCTCAGAAATAATGTTCACCGCCTGCGGAACGCGATCCTTGTCCTGGGCCTGGCCGGTTTCCGCCGTTACAGTTACCTGCGAGCTAAGGGGAGCTACTTCAAGAATGATTTCGAGATCCGCGGTCTTACCTGAGATTACTTGCACCGCCACGCGCTGGGTGCCGAAGCCGGCCTGCGTGATTCTGACTTCATAAGCTCCGACGGGAATGCTTTCAAAGCTGAAATGCCCGCTCGCATCGGTCACGGTTGTGCGCAGGATCGCCTGTTGAGGATAGACGAGTGCCACTTCTGCCGCCGTGACGTTTCCGCCCTCCTGATCCCTAACTGTTCCCGCAATTGACCCCGGCGATGCCTGATGGGCCAATACATCCTGTGGCAGCAGGGTCAATAGCGTCCCCAGTGCCAGTGTCGCCAGTAGGTAAGGAACTAATTCGCGGAAAGTCATGCACATGATCTTTAGTCCTTTCGGTCTTGAGAGAAACAGATCAGGAAAAGACGAAATTAAGACGAGCTGGATAACCGACACAGACTACCTGCTGGACCCATCTACTACTAGCACTCGTAGTCCTTGTGGAATAATGGACAGACGGAGCGATTCCAGGTCGCCAGTATCTACTGCTAATGATGTTCTTAGTGAGTATTGGCAGCCGATCTCTAGCGAGTCTTCTAGCAGGCTGCTGAAAAACAAACACGATCCACGAAACCACACGAAGCAGCACGAAATGAACACCTTAATTCGAGTCATTTCGTGTGATGCGCGTGGATCGCTTTACTGCTCCTACTTGATGTTCTCGGTCGAGATCTGACGATTGTGCCAAAGCAGCAAGGTCGCTTGCGGTCCTGTAAGCATTCTGTAAGGATTAGATTGGCTGTCCCCTGATCACGTCCAGAATAGCCACCGGCTTCAACTGATCCACAATCGGTGCCACGTAACTGTTCCTAACAACTTGGCCGGGGTCCCCAGCCGGGCAGCCCGGCTGGGGTGGTAGTTTCAGGAAAACGGAGTTTTGGAACGAGTCGAAGACGTTGTCTTGCGACTTTTCTTGATTGCCGTCCTGGTATCGGTCTCCGACTGTGCCCGACGAGAGCTTCGTGGCGCGGGCTCAGGCGTTGGACTCACAGAGCTATTTGAAGCAGGAGTTTCCGCGCCGGCTATTGCAACTTTTGCTTTCTCTTTCTCGGTAGACCCCGTTGGTCCTGGGGCAACAGTGCGACTCTGTTGCTCGGTCAAAGATGCCACAGCCGATGTCCGCGTCGGCTCCGGATTGAGCATTGCGTCCCAGCGATAGCGTGGACGCTCACGCGACTGAGCCAACCTCTTAAACACCAGATCAGTTACAGCTTTGGTGATCCAGTTGTGATAGAACTCACCAACCGAGGCAAGTTCAGCGTCCGGAGCTGGGTTCATAAAGTCGATCGCATAAGGAACACCGTCCTTGATTGCAAACTCGACCGTGTTGAGATCATAACCGAGCGCCGCGCATAGCGTGCGAACGTCATTCGTGACTCGCTCAGCTAGTCCAGTAGCGAGATAATTTGGATCGTGAAGATATTGTTCGCCTGAGAGATACGGCTTTCGCGGATCGTAGGCCATAATCATCACTTCTTCCTCTCCCACGCAATAGCAGCGGACGAACTGATCGAAATCAACGAACTCTTGCAGTGTCATGCAGAGGGTTCCCGTCTGATCGTATTCCGACCACAGTTCTGAGAGCGAATTCACGCGCGAAACGTTTCTCCAGCCCCCTCCATCGAAGGGCTTGAGAATTGCCGGCAGCCCTACATAGTCAACGATACCTTGCCAGTCCAGCGGGAACTCCAGATTACGCAAACTCTCGCTTACGATTGCGGGAATGTAGTCTTTCTGGGGAAGCAACACCGTCCTGGGAACAACTACTCCCAGTTTTCTTGCCAGTGAATAATTGAAAAACTTATCGTCTGCAGACCACCAGAATGGATTGTTGATGATGACGGTACCCTCTAACGCCATCCGCTTGAGCGTGGCGCGGTAGAAGGGAACCTCATGGGAAATGCGATCGATTACCAGATCATATTGGGGTGCGGAGTCGTGCCGGATTCCTCCGAGCTTAATAAACTCGGCTACGGTCTCTCCCTTGCCGCGTTCGTTAATGCTATCGATGAGTGCGCCGGGAAATGTCTTTTCGCGGCCGACCAGAAGACCTACTCGCTTCATACTTCAATTGTCCTTTCATTGGAAAACGAATGCGCTACTTAAAGAGTGTCACAAGCGCAACCACTCAACTCAAGGTCAAGTGTGTTGCTGTGATACGAAAACCAAGCAAAATACGCTTTCAGAAGAGGAGTTGTCAAATGCAGCCTCGCCATTCGGGCATCCGCTTATCACGAAACGAGCATCAATCAAACTGCAACCCGGAGTCAATTGTTCGCAGTTCAACATTGAGGTTGTTATTCTTGCGGCTAAGCCATGTTAAAGCTGTTTCATGATGGTTTCTGCGTGGTTAATTGTGGAAAGGTGGAGGGGGAACTCGCCCCCTCCTGAGCGAGGCCTATCT
>JBGPNE010000231.1:0-5447 GCA_041487335.1 Pyrinomonadaceae bacterium | reverse complement strand
TGCACTTTCTGGCAGTCGCCAGCAGCATGGCCGGACGTTACGCCGATTCTATCGACGCCGCCCGAAAGCTCGAAGCGCATGTCCGTCCGTCCGTTAAAAACATGCCCATGGCCGAAGGCTTTGTGCCGACACCAATGCTGATAATGGTGCGCTTCCGCAAATGGGATGACCTCCTCACGTTGCCCCAGCCCGATGCGTCGCTGGTCCTGACAAATACCGTCTGGCATTTCGCTCGCGGGATGGCGTACGCAGCGAATGGTAACGTCGAAAAGGCCGCGATCGAGCGCGATGCGTTGTTCAACGGCGTGAAGGGAATCCCGGCTGAGGCGGCTTTCGGACTTAACCCCGCCGGCAAGATCCTGAGCATAGCCGAAAACGTACTGAGCGCCCGAATTGCCAGCGCAAAGCGCGACAACAAGACGGCGCTCGAGTTGTTGCGTAAGGCGGTGGAGATCGAAGACTCGCTCGCTTACGATGAACCGCCCGCCTGGCCTATGCCTGTGCGCGAGTCGCTTGGCGGCGCGCTCATGACGAGCGGGGACTACCTTGCCGCGGAACAGGTCTTTCGTGAGGATCTGCAACGCAACCAGCGCAACGGCCGATCGCTGTTCGGGTTGATGGAGAGTTTGAAAGCGCAAAAGAAGGACTATCCCGCCATGATGGTCCAGCGTGAGTTTGAGAATGCCTGGAAGAATGCAGACACCAAATTGACCGTGCAAGACCTCTGGAGGTGAGACATCAGTAAGTCTAATCAGTCTTCCTCGACCGGGCGCCTGAAAGAGGTGACGATCTTTTGCGACGGCTCGAGTCTGGGAAACGGTCAGACTGCCACGCGCGCGGCGGCTGTTGCGTTGCTCGGCTATCGGGGAATCTGGCGCGCCGTTGGTTCGTATCTAGGCAATGCAACGAACCAGCAGGCCGAGGTTGCGGCCGCTGCTTTGGGACTTGAGTCCTTGCGCGAACCCTGCCGGGTTCACCTGTTTACTGATTCGCGTTACGTGGTGGAAACAATGTACGGACGCTTTCGGCGCAAAGCTAACCCCAAGTGGTGGGAGCGCCTCGACAAAGCTGCCGGCCGCCACGAGATCACATGGGAATGGACCAGAGGGCACGTTGGCCATGTGATTCAAGAGGCTGCTGATCGTGCCGCGCGCCGCATTGCCACTTTAGGGCGCGTCGACGAGGAGGTGCTGCAGGCGGCAATCGATAAGATCGGAGCCTCGGATCTCTCGGATGAAAAACATAAGAGCGCGGCTCAACAGAAATGAACCCCGACTTTCATCTGTTAAAAAGAAATCGCTAAAAAATAGTGTCTCTGATTACGTCACGTCTTAGTTCTTTGACTGCTTCGCTCGCCTGGGCGTATGCGCCGGGCTATTTGCTCCGCAACTGGTATTTGATTCTTCTCTTCTCGGTCTCCACGTCCGTTCTGGGCCAGGATCGGATGCGCGGTTGGGAGTGGCAAAACCCCTTGCCGCAGGGCAACGCGCTCAATGCCATCAGGTTTGCGGATGACAAAAGACATGGCTGGGCGGTCGGATCAGATGGGGCAATACTGCGCACCGTGAATGGTGGCTTCGAATGGGAAACGCAAAAATCTTCGGCCAACACCACTCTCTACGGCCTTTACGTAAAGGACCGATCGCGTGTGGTTATTTCCGGAGCGCGCGGAGTGGTGTTGACCACGGTGGACGGCGGTGCCAAATGGGTTCCCAGAGTTACCGGCACCCGGGACCACCTGTTTTCCATTACCTTCGCGCCCGACAATCCGCTGCATGGCTGGGCCGTCGGCACATTCGGCGCGATCATTTCAACTACCGACGGCGGCATCACTTGGAAGGTTCAGAACGCTCATACAACCGCGCATCTCTTCTCCGTTGCGTTTGTAAATACGAAGACCGGGATTGCGGCGGGATCGAGAGGCGCGCTCATTGTCACCCATAATGGCGGCGCTGAATGGAAGCAACAGACGGACATTGCCAGCGGGGTGTTAACCAGCGTTGCCTTCATCTCTGAGAAGCGTGCAGTGGTCGTCGGTTACCAGGGAACCATACTCGAAACCGATGACGGCGCGCAGACTTGGCACGCCTTGAATGCGCTGATCACAACCGATCTATTCTCTGTTCACTTTACAGATGAGAATCATGGATGGGCCTCGGGTGACAGTGGCGTCGTGCTCACCACGGGCGATGGCGGAAGGATCTGGCTTCCGATCAATGTTCGCACGAGCCCCAAGCTCGTGACCGTGTATTTCGCCGATGAGAGTTTAGGTTGGGCCGCTGGCGCTGATGGCCTTGTGCTGCGCAGCGACGATGGCGGCCTCTCGTGGCGCCGTTTGACTGAGGGCGGGCGTGATGATCTCGCGCACATTTTCTTTCTCGATGACTCTCACGGTTGGGCTGTCGGCTCGCGGGGCAAGATTCTTTTCACAAGCTCCGGAGGGAGGCATTGGACCGTACGTCCGTCGGGAACAGCGGCTCGCTTGAATTCGATCAGGTTCGTCAATGAAAAGCTCGGGTGGGCTGTCGGGGACAAAGGAACGATACTGCATTCCGTGAACGGCGGTGTAACCTGGACGCCGGTTGTCGTAGAAGCAAATGAAGAGTTTCTGGGTATTGATTTCGTAACGCCCGAGCGCGGCTGGATTGTTGGAGCGCGCGGGGTCATTTTGCATACCCAGGACGGCGGGGAGACGTGGCACTTCCAGCGCGCCGACACTTTCAACTGGCTCGAAGACGTCAGCTTTACCGACGACAAGCATGGGGTTGCAGTCGGGTCAAACGGAACGATGCTTCGTACTGAGGATGGCGGCGAGACATGGAAGCGCGTTGACCGAAACCTGAAAGAATGGCTTTACTCCCTCTGCTTTGCTGATTCACAGCGAGGGTACGTTGTGGGCGCTCACGGAATCATTCTGCGCACGGACGATGGCGGCGCCACCTGGAAAGATCTCGAGAGCGGACTGACGACAAACCTTTTTGCGGTTGCCGTTGCGGGACCCGACGATGTGCTGGTGACCGGCGATCAGGGAAGGATCATTCACAGCAAAGATGCCGGTGAAACCTGGCAGATCCAGCCCACAATTACCAGCTCTCCCTTATTTTCGGTTGCTTATCGAGGCGGATTTAATATTTGGGTTGCCGGGCGCGGCGGGGCCATTCTCCGACGCACCGAACCGATCGCCACAGTGAGAATACCGACTCTCAAACTTCCCCCGGTACTGCGCGGAGGGCCACCAAAGATTCAGTCACAGAATACTCAAAACCCACTTGACGACGGTGATATACCCCGAGCCGTGCCGCCCGACAAAAAGCCCGCTCGACCGTGAACTCGGGCAAAGAGACGAGCGGATAACAATCGGAGACAAGAAAACCCGCAGAATACCAACTGCTGTTTTACGCTACTGCTTGCCGCTCAGCTTGAAATCCGGCGGCACAAATTCCAGGGCTACTATTTCACCAGCAATCCGTTCGCGACTCCCCCTCCGGGGACGATAGGTGGCGACTACTCTACTCGGAGGATTGCGCACGCCGCAGGTGATTTCGCCGCCTACCTCAGTCGTGTAGGTGATGAACTGCACTTGCTCCAATTTGTTGCTACGTAGCCTGAAGGTCTCGCCATCGGCGTTGATCGAAAATACGATTGTTCCCGGTACGCAATCTATGCGTTGCAGCACGCCAAGCAGGCGCTGTTCACCTTCACCTAGCTTCCTCAGCGCTGGCTCTAACTGAAGCGCCGCATCAAGTGGTTCAGCTTGCTGCCCCCTTTCACCGTGGGCTTGACCTGGCTGGGCTGGTTCCTGCAAACGCGCCATCTGCGCCTCAATTGCCTTCATCGAATTAAGCAGAATGCGAGCCTGCTCGCGTGATTGCGCTTCCGCGTTCTCGCGCATCATCGGCTGCAAGATCTGACGAGCGGCGCCGAAATCCTGTTTGCGCATGTAAAGCTGGGCCAGGACAAAGACGAAATCATCCCTGCCGGGAGAAAGCAACAAAGCTTGCTTCACCAGGGCGATCGATTCATCTATCTGTTCATCGCGGACAAGGTTGACAAACGCCAGGAGGTGATACGACTCAGGAAAGCTCGGCCGCAAGTCGATGGATTTACTCAGTTCGGAACGTATCGTTGCTGCAGTTTCCGGTTCATAGGTTGTTACTAACTGAACTTCGTTCATGTCTATGCGACTCAAGGCAAAGGCGTAATAGTAATGTGCGAGATAATTCTTTGGATCGGCAGTGACCGCCTCTTTCAGATGCTCAATCGCCTCTCCAAATCGTTTTTGCCGCACTCGCACCATGCCAAGCGAAGCGTGGGCCATCGCCAGGTTCGGATCGAGCGTGAGAGCTTGCTGCAATGTGGCATCTGCATCCGCAAGACGCTGGGTGTGAAGCAGGAGATCACCCAGATAGGCTAACGCTTCAGCATCAGTTAATGCCGCGCTCTGAATGTTTGTGTCGAATAACAGTTTTTGCCGAAGGATGGTGATCTGTTGGGGTAAGGTACGGCCCTGGATGTAGACACTCAGTTCCTTCTCGATCGTCTCATAATCAGCTTGAAAGGCCTGCTGGAAAGCCTTTTCCGGAGCAGCGCCAGCCTGGAGTAGTTCCACGAACTTATCAAGTTGTTGCTCACGCTTCTGACTGTTTCCCAAAATCAGGTAATGAACCAGCGCCCATGACTCGGCGTAAAAAATGCTCTGCTTATCGCGCTCGTTGTAGTAAGTAGACTTCTCGTCTACCGCAAAAAGAGTGTGCAGCGGTAACATTCGCTCTCGCTGTAGCAGCAGCACGTGAGAGGGAATCAGCCTGCCGAGCAGAACTCTGCGATCGTCCTCGGTCAGGTCAAAGGTGCTGTAGTATTCAGCCAGACCTTCGTTGAACCATGAGGGAACCCTCCCCATGCTGTTGTGCAATAGCAAATGGACGTATTCGTGAAGGATTATGTTGAAGGGATCATCGCCTAGCTGTTCGGTTGTCAGGGTAATGTAATTAACGTCCTCCCCCGACTGGAAGTATCCAGAGATGTGGGCTGGTTTCGCTTGATAAAGCGGCTTGAACGGGCGATATGAGCTTTCGCTCTTGAAAACAACAACAGTAGTCGGAACCGGAGAACTAATTCTCATTCCGCTGAATAGACGGGAAAAAACGTCGCGGAATTGCTCCAGCCGAATTGCGACTTTCCGAATCTCTTTCTCACTCGCATTTCCCACAAGCAAAAAGTTCTTCGAGTGAACACTCGTCCAGGTGTCCTTTGCTACCACCACTGATTGGCTGCAGTGGAGAAGAAGAAGCACACACAATGCGCTTGCGAGAATCAGAGAATAGCGTTTCATTGCATACACCTTCGTCGACAGTCAAAGGGTTTTGGCGTCTGGGACAAGATGCCGGTTTAACAACAACGGAGTGGAATGCGAGAGGCGCGACCAGATTCGTTCTGGGCCGACTATA
>JBGPNE010000230.1:0-5455 GCA_041487335.1 Pyrinomonadaceae bacterium | reverse complement strand
CATCGAAGACGATCTCGAGCAAGTGGCTTTTGGGAACACACACTGGCACGATCGGTTATCAGTACCAGCGAGCTTACTACTCTGGTTTCCGTGATTACAGCGGTCCGCATTACACGATTCCGGCGACGAACACCGCTGGCGTGTCATTGACGCAACTCAACCCCAACGCCGGCACGGCCATTGGACAAACAGTGAGCGCGGAGTGGCAGCTTAAAGTTGCGAGCGCGACGTGCACATTGTGCCCACTAATGACGGTGCCCGGCCTGGGCGACGTGCCCGTCTACCTGAGCCAGATTCGAGGTGAGTATGGTAGTGCGCCATTTAACACGCGCTCGAACTACAACGCGTTCTATGGGCAGGATATCTGGCGCATTAACAAGTATGTCACGGCCAATCTGGGCCTTCGCTCCGAACAAGAGAGGATAATGGGCAACAACGGAGTGGTGGGCTATAGCTTCACCGATCAGTGGGCGCCGCGCGTAGGGGTAAATGTGGACCCCTTCGCCAAGGGCAAGACGAAAATCTATTACAACTTTGGCCGCTTCTTCGAGTATATCCCGCTTGACGAAGGCGAACGTTCACTTTCCTCCGAGCTGGATTTCCTCGGGGCCCGCTTCGCTCCCGACTACACAACCGTGAATGGTGTCAATCGGGTTGTGCTCAATCAGTTTGGTACTGTCACCCCGGTTTATGACGCTGCTCACTTGCTGACCGGCGCCCCTGGCGGAACCGGCACGGGAATCTCGATTGGCACGCAGAGCACTGTTAACCCGATTCTTCCGGGAACGAAACTTGGCTTTGCCGACGAGCATACAATTGGCTGGGAGCAGCAGTTGCCTCGCGGGGTCATTCTGTCCGTTCGCTACATCGATCGCAGGTTGAAGCGAATCACCGAGGATGCAGCAGTGCTCGCCCCCGAGGATTATATAAACGGTCTCTTTGGCCAGACCTATTTCATCGGCAACATCAATTCGCAGGTCGATGCGGCGACCAACCCGATCCCGCACGTCTACTCGGTGGGTGGTCCAATTCCCACAGCTTGCATGCTGCCCAATGGCACCGTTCCTTATAACGAACCGTCTGTTTCTGATATTAACGGTAACGTTGTCGAGGCGGTTTGCTATGAGCCATTTGGAAGGAATGGCCTGGCGCACGGTAGCCCGGTTCCAGACGGCATCCCTGACGGCTTTCCTGATCCCGTTCACAAATACAGAGCATTGGAGATCGAGGCGAACAAGCGATTTTCAAACAGTTGGCAACTGCTCAGCAATTGGACCATCTTCAGGCTAATCGGCAACTACGAAGGTCACTTCCGTAATGACAACGGCCAGACTGATCCCGGCATCAGTTCGCTCTTCGACTTCACCGCTGGCTCGTTCGGACTGCTCGGCGATCAGTTTAGACCGGGTCCATTGAACACGGATCGGCTCCACGTCATCAACGTCTTCGGCAGCTATGAATTCAGCAAGTCGAAGTACGGTCGCCGCCTTGGTGGTTTGAACCTTGGCCCAGGCCTTCACTTTGAGACAGGCGTGCCGATCAGCGACCTGTTTGCGCATCCGGCTTACCTCAATGCTGGTGAGATTCCGGTAGGCGGGCGCGGCTCGCTGGGAAGGACCAGCCCGTACTTTCGCTTTGATATGCATGCGAACTATCCGTGGCGGATCAATGAGAAGATGAAGCTCAACTTCGTCGCTGAATCCTCCAACGTCTTCAACAGCACCAAGATTCGCCTGCCGAACCAGGACTTCCAGCTCAATGGTGGGGTGCCGAATTTAGACTTCTTGAAGCCTCAGTTGTTCTACCTGCCGTTCAATATGCGGCTCGGAGTGAGATTTGAATGGTAATTGGCTCGCCAATGGGGTCAACCTACGGGAGGGCCTCAGTGACCTCCGGGGTGAGTGCTTTTCGGCGCAGATTCACCTCGGGAGATGCGGAGAACAGAGCAAAAAAGAGGGACGCCAATTCAGCGTCCCTCCTATGCGCACCCGCCTCTGTTGCGTGCGAACTATTTACGTTGTCCGGCGGCGACGCTCTGTGACCGCCTGCCTGGCTTGGTCTTCTTCCTTTCCTCGCCTTCGCGATTAGCACTCTCCTTGCTGACTGACGACGCCGCTGCAGGTGTTGCCGAGGCGACGCCTTGCGGTTTGCGCTGGTGATTGATCGTTGCCTGATCGTTCTTCACAGTTGCTTCCTCCTCTGATGGTTCAGGGACGGTCTTGCCGCCCCGGTTGATGAAACAAATTATGCCGAAGGTTAGAGAATTGCCGGCCTGCGAGTTTCCGATTTTCTTGCGTTCGCGAACCGGGATTGGATGCCTGCATGCGCCGTGACGGCGGCCGCGGTGTCATAGAACGATCGGAATTCGCTGATTTTTCCTTCGCGTAAGGTGAAAACATGAACCCAGGGAGACTTGATCAAGCTGCCGGTTGCTTTGACCCGGCTTTCCAACTCGCCGATCGCTACCACCTTGTCCCCCTCCGCTATGAACTCCTGCGGCTTAAAGCCCTGAAATTCTTCGGTCGCTTCGAGGGTAGCAAAGTATTGCTTTACCTGATCACGACCGCGCCTTTTTCCGGCGGTCGGGATGATGTCTGACGGACCTATGGAAAACCATTTCACATCTTCGGCAAGGCAATTCAGCAATTCGGAGATGTTGCGAACTCGGAAAGCCAAATAGACGTCCTGCACGATCCCAACGTTATAGTGCTCATTCATCGTTTAACTCCTTCCACTGAAAATACGAGGCGCTAAAGGTCGCCTCTTTGGTCGAGCGTGTCGCAACCATCATGCCAGCGTTGGGCGCCCACTCAATTCGATCTTTGCTGCCTTTCGCGGTATGCGCTTTCTCTTTATGGCGAGAGCGTGTGGCCTTTTTACTTCGCGGCAGAAAGAAAGCCACAGGAAGGATCTGTCTCAGAAGCTCAAAAGCGAAAAAGAGGAGGTGAGCTTGACTGCTTGCCTTGAATTGCATCAGACAGTGGCGAAGCAGTTAGTGCCCGGTGATCACTCGACTTGATAGGTTTTCGCGGCTCTGGGAGTAGCAGGTCACTGACCTTCCTTACGCTGAAGGCGTTAACGAGTTCCAGCCCAGGGTAACCCACCCTGGGATCGCAAGTCGGTCAAGAGAGCGAACGCTGAAGGCGTTGGCAATAGAACAGAGAAGTCCTGGATTGAATTTGCCTATCTTGGCCATCCCTACAGGGTTGAAAGGTTTTCCACGGATCTCAATCTCCCAGGGTGTTACCCTGGGCTGGCATTCGCGAACGCCTTCGGCGTACCTCAAGCCGATAGAAGTTTTGACACGGGCTCAGAGACCTTCCTCACATCGGGCGGCGGAGCCGTGAAAATCAATTCTGCGGCTTTTCTCTCCCTAACACGAGAGACTAGAGTGTCTTATGCTAGGAAGTGACCGCTTGTTTAGCTTGCGCGAGAACTCGGTCGAGCGAGGATTTAAGCAGATCGAGTCCGCGTTCGCCCGCTGCGAAGCTGCGGAGTTTTCCTTCAGCGTCAAAAAGGTAGTAGGCAGGTACGTGTCCCTGATCGTTCTGAAAAGCCTCGCGCAATTTGTGCTCGTTATCTACGGCGCACGGCTCGGTAATGTTGTACGCCGCGATCGCTTCGCGCACTGCCTCGACCTCCGTGTCTGCTTCGTACCGAGGCATATGCACGGCAATCACCCGCAGCCCCTGTTCTTTTCCCTCATCGCGCCATTGGACAAGTCGGGGCAGATTATCTTTGCAAGTCCCACAACTGACTGACCAAAAATGAATGAGAGTCGGCTGGCCCTTCGCCTCTGCCTCGGCTTGGGCTTGCGTACCGCCAAGCCATTCTGTGGCCCCGTCCAGCGGAGGCATCTCAGTTCCAATTCTCATTGGCATAATCCTCCCCCAGTAACAAGTGACAAGTAACAAAGTGATGAGTGATGAGTGATGAGTGATGAGTGATTTTCAATTGCCGATTGTCGATTGCCAATTGCGGATCACTCGCCAATTGCCGTTCATTCACCACCCATCACCTATAATCACCTATGACTATTCACTATTTACCATTCACACGTTGAGTGTTTTTTGGCCAGGCTTCCATTCCGCCTGGCAGAGCCCACCTGTCTGCAGTGCCTGAATCACCCGAAGCGTCTCTTCAGCCGAACGACCGATGTTGAGATCATGAACTACCTTGTAGCGCAGAATTCCTTCAGGATCGATCACAAAGAGCCCACGGAGGGCAATGCCTCTGTCTTCTATGAGCACACCATAATCGCGCGCGACATTTTTTGTCGCATCTGAAGCGAGCGGGTACTTCAATCCTTCAACACCGCCCTTGTCGCGGGAAGTCTTGAGCCAGGCCCGATGTGAGAAGACCGAGTCCGTCGAGACACCAATGACGTCGGCGCCGATGCCCTGGAAATCTTCGTAGCGATCGCTGAATGTGGTCAGTTCTGTCGGACAAACGAACGTGAAGTCCAACGGGTAGAAAAGAAGTACGAGCCACCGGCCCTTGTAGTCTGAGAGCTTTAGGTTCTCGTTCAGCTTCTCAATGTTTTTGGTCGAGGCCATATTGAAATCCGGCGCTGGCTGGCCCACCATCGCCTTCTCCACTGCTAATGCTGTTGCCACTGTCATGAATCCTCCCATTTCAATTTAAGATCATTCCTTCCAACTCGCCGCCTTTCAATGCGGCGAATATTCACTTGCATTTCAAAAACCTCTCCAATGCGGCCCAATGCGGCGATGAGACCAGTTGAGTTCCAAGGTCTTGAGACCTAGCAGGCTGCCGAAAAACTAATACGATCCACGAACCCACACGAAGCAAGCACGAAGAAGACGCTAAATTCAACTCATTTCGTGTGATGCGCGTGGATCGTGCCTCTGGTCTTTACCGATGCTCACCATTTTTCAGCAGCCTTCCAGACTCGATACTCGTGTCTGGCGCCAGCTAACCTCCTTCGCGGCAATCGGGACATAACCCCCTGAGCGTCAGGTAAACCGATTCAGCTTTGAAGCGTGACTTGCGCGCCGCCACGCGCATCAGATCAGCCGTCTGCGGAAGATCGAAATCGACTAATTTCCCGCAGTTGTTGCAGATTGCGTGATCGTGCCGGTCTGTTTCTCGATCATAGCGGCTGGCGCTGTCGCCAAAGCTGATCTCACGCACTAATCCCGCCTCCCTCAAGTACCGCAGAGAGTTATAGACGGTAGCGTGGCTAATCGTAGGCAGACGCTTGCGTGCGGCTTCGAAGATGTCGTTCGCGGTCGGATGATCTCCACTCTCGCGAATCACCTGAAGCACCGCCTGCCGCTGAGGAGTCAGTTTCTCGCCGCTGCCGCTTGCCTGGCTTTTATCAGTGCTCGCCATTGAACTAGATTTAGACTAAGTCTAAATTAGCCGCTTGTCAAGCAGGGGAGGCGGGAATCGTGACTTGGGTCTTGGCCTTTGGACTTTGGTCTTTGGTCTT
>JBGPNE010000229.1:0-5458 GCA_041487335.1 Pyrinomonadaceae bacterium | reverse complement strand
GGTACGAACCATAGGCATGTGCGTGGGGATAACGATCACGTCGAGCTTGTAAGTCGAATGAAACTCCGCCGCCTCGGTTTCCGCGGTACCAGTCATGCCGGAAAGTTTCTGGTACAGGCGGAAATAGTTTTGCAGCGTGATGGTCGCGAGCGTCTGGTTCTCTTTCTCTATTTTCACGCCCTCTTTGCCTTCCACAGCCTGGTGCAATCCGTCAGACCAGCGGCGTCCTTTCATCAGACGGCCAGTGAAGTCGTCAACTATGATCACTTCGCCATCCTGCACAACGTATTGGTGGTCGAGCCTGTAGAGCGTGTGCGCTTTTAATGCCTGCTCGACGCAATGAAGCAGCTCCATATTAGAAGGCTCGTAAAGATTTCCCACTCCCAACAGACGCTCAGTTTTATCGACGCCTTCTTCGGTGAGCACAGCTGTGTGTGCTTTCTCGTCCACTATGTAATCGCCGGTTTTGACGCCATCCTGCTCTTCGCCTTTGCGAATCTGTGGAATGATGGCATCTGCCTGGTAATACTTGTCCGTCGCTTCGTCAGACGGCCCTGAGATGATCAACGGTGTGCGCGCTTCATCTATCAGGATTGAGTCAACCTCATCAACGATGGCGAAATAGTGACCACGCTGAACGCATGTCGTAAGGTCAAACTTCATATTATCGCGCAGGTAGTCGAAGCCAAATTCGTTATTGGTGCCGTAAGTGATGTCAGCGGCGTAAGCAGCCTGGCGTTCGAAGTCGTCCATGTCGTTCTGAATGCAGCCGACCTCGAGGCCAAGGAAGCGGTGAATCTGACCCATCCATTCGGCGTCGCGCGATGCGAGGTAGTCGTTTACGGTGATAACGTGGACACCACCACGACCCGTGAGGGCGTTCAGGTAAGAGGGAAGCGTGGCCACGAGCGTTTTGCCTTCGCCGGTGCGCATCTCGGCAATTCTGCCTTGATGAAGAACAATGCCGCCAATCAACTGCACATCGAAGTGGCGCATGCCGGTCGTGCGCATGCTCGCTTCTCTCACTGTGGCAAAAGCTTCCGGAAGAATTTCATCTAATACTTCTCGTTCTCGTCGCTTGCGATCATCCAGGTCGGGAGCATCTGCAACTGCTTGCTGGACCCGCTCCTTGTAGACCGCACTGCGGGCGCGAAGTTGCTCGTCCGATAGCTTCTTCGCAGCCGGCTCGAGTTCATTGATTTTCGCAACAAGCGGTTGGACGGACTTCAGATAACGCTGATTACTACTACCGAATACTTTGGTTAAGAATTTGTCGATCATGACGAGGCCTGCTCTATCTTCTCTTATTGTGGAGCTCGCTTATTCTTGCCGGACGTTACGACGAAAACAGTTCTTTTACTGACTTCGAACACAACCTGTGATTGTAAATGACGCAGAAGAGGTAGGCAAACTACTGCTCCCGCGCGGCTGAGAGACTACCTCTCTTACGCACCAAATGTTTACTATCAACCCTGTTTCGTGGCAGTGTTTGAGGCGATCTGCTTCTTGATCATTTCACCAATGGCCTGGCGAGGCATTGAAAAGTTGAAGACCAGCTTTTTGCCATTGGAAGATGCAATTGTGTTTCTCATCAGGATCTCTTCATCCTTACCTTCTCTGGCCTTTTGCCCCAGGGCCAGAAGCAAATTGAATCCGCCGGCTTTCTGTCGAGCGCTTTCCTCTGACCCCAGCTCCGACTCGAGTTTAGCCACTAACTCGTTTTCGTCCTGTCTGATAATGAAGACCACCTTACTAGATTTTCCCTCATTCAGGCGTTTCAGATAAACAAGCATTCCACTGTCGTTCAGGGCAGCAATCATTCTACCCGCGAGATCGACCAGTTTTGGGTCCCCAGACTTTTGTTTGAAGGTGGGGTTTCGCAGCCTGCCTGTACCATCCAGCTCAGCCTCTACAGCAACCTCAAAAATCTGATTCAGGTTTAGCTTGCCCTCATTTTTCAGGTCGTTCGCGTAGATCGCCAAATCCTTAAGCGGTTGTTTGTTGATCTCGTTCTCTACTGGCAGATCGACGTCGTTGGCTGCGGCAGTCTTCTCAAGCTTTTTCTGAGCTTCTTCCTTCTGAGCCTCTTCTTTCTGAGTCTCCGGCTGGCCCTTGGTTTTCTCAACCCCAGCCATATCGTTTGCGGCTTGATCAGCCTGGTCACCCGGAGAAGGCGTTGACTGCGCAACTAACGGCGCTGGCGAGGGTGAGGCCAGGGGACTCGGGGCCGGGGTAGGCGAGGCTTCGGCCTTTTCTCGCTTCGCTTCGGAAATTATCCTGGGTGGAAATGGATCTGGAGTTTGAGTCTGAGATGCTAATCCCGATTGTGACTCAAGCGCGAAATAACCCTCCGGATAATGAAACTTATCGGAAGCCAAACTTATCATCTGCACATCTTCGCCGATCTCCGTTTTCAAATAAGACTTATCGACATAACCCGTATTTGACAACAGAGCCGCAATATTGAAGGCATCGCGCACAGTCGGCACGTACATGACGCATGCCAGAGCTGTTGCATGAAGCGCCAGCGAAGCGCCGAGCAATCTGAGAAGAATCGGCCACCGGGGCTCACGATTTAGTTCGAAATTTCCGAAGAGTTCCGCCATCTTTTCCACTTCAAACGCCCACTCAGCCGTTTGTGTTCCCGGGCTTAGACGCTGGTCGCGACCGTTGCGTTGCGAGCTGCCCGGAAACGCTACACATAGGTTAACACTTTGCCTGCGCTCTTCTCAAAGTGGACCGAGTTTCGGGCCAGACTGCTCACAGTCCGGAATGTGGAAAGGTTATCTGCGCCAGATTTAGCGCGGCTAACGCTGGAGCTTTCGGCAAATGGCTGGGTGTACAATCGATTTCATGAGGCGCTCACGTGAAAAGCAAAGGGCCGATAGAACAAGGAGGCACGAGGGAAGACCCAACCGCCAGGGATCCGCGTCGAAAGTGGGCCGCGCGACGCCTGAGAGTTTGAGCTTGGAGTCCCCCGGCCCAGCGGTTCAATCACGGGAAGTCCGGAAACTACTCGAAGGAATCGGAACCCCACCTAATAGTCCGTTCAAACCCGATCCATTTCAACTCGACGCACTTGCGGCGCTCGAGTTTGAAGATGTGTTGGTTACTGCCCCGACCGGAAGCGGGAAAACCTGGATCGCGCGCGAAGAAATTCGGCGTCTGTTGGAATCAGGTCGGCGAGCGTGGTACACGACGCCGCTTAAGGCTCTAACAAACTCCAAGTATCAAGAGTTCAGCGATGAATTCGGCAAGACAGAGGTAGGAATTCTTACTGGGGATCGCAAAGAGAATTCTGATGCACCACTGATCGTCGGCACCACCGAGATCTATCGCAATCAACTATTCGATTCATTGCGTGGCGGACACGAAGTTCGTGCCGACCTGGTCGTGCTTGATGAGGCGCACTATCTCGCTGACGAGGATCGCGGTCATGTGTGGGAAGAAGCGATCATCTTGACGCCTCCGCGTATTCGACTTTTGTTGTTATCAGCAACGATCGGCAATCAGGACGAGTTTGCCGCCTGGATTGAGAAAGTGCGTGGGGTTCGCTGCGGTGTGGTCTCGCGTCCGGGGGCGCGGCCGGTTCCCTTGCGTGCTGCTTTCCTGCTTCCTGACAAGCGGTTGATGCCTTTGCTAGATCAAGCGGGAAAGTTGAATCCAGAGATTGCGCGTCTATCTGAACAAACCGTCAAGGCTCAAAGATTGCCAAGGAGATATTGGTGACGGCCATTCTCTTATTTCTTGTGTGATCACTAGCGCTCTTCGCATCCTGGTGGTTTGATTGAAGGAGTAGCGTTTTGAAACTCAGCATGCCTGAGATGCCGCCCGCAACATTGCTGACGGCGCTCAACTCTTACAATCTCTTGCCTGCCATCGTGTTTCTCCCGACGCGTCGTCGTTGCGATCAAGCGGCATCGGAAGCGGCTCTCACTAGACGCGATCAAAGTGCCGAGCGGCGCGACGTACGTCGTAACTTCATGCGCAGTTTCGTTGAGCAACATCCGGAAGTTCGTGACCATCGTCACTGGGAGACAATCATCAGTGGCGCCGTTGCATCTCACCATGCAGGACACATTCCCGCTTGGAAACTGGTGATCGAAAAGTTAATGAGTGCGGGTCTCCTGGATGCGATCTTTGCCACCGCCACTGTCGCCGCCGGCGTTGATTTTCCTGCCCGCACCGTTGTGTTGACGGGCGCGGATGCCCGAACAGGAAGTGGCTGGAGACAGTTGACTGCGTCCCAACTCCAGCAGATGACGGGACGCGCCGGAAGACGTGGACGCGACCTTGTCGGGTTTATCGTTGCTGCTCCGGGGCTGCACCAGGATCCGCAGAGAATCGCAGAGTTGCTCAGAGCCCAGCCAGATCCTCTGGTCAGCCAGTTTCGCGCCACCTATTCAACGCTCCTGAACCTGCTCGATGCCTATGGAAACTTTGCGCATGTTCGTGAGATTGCCGAAAAGAGTTTCGCCCATCGTGATGATGCCCGCTGGATCTCCCAATTGCAACAAGACCGAGCAGATAGCGAAACGCGGATCAAATCAAAATTAGAGGAGGCGAATTGCGCCCTTCCGATTTCAGTCGCGCTCGGCCTTGAGCGTTTGGTGAGCGCGCGAACAAGGCTGCAGGAGGCGAAGCCACAAACACGCGCTGAAGCTTTGCTGCGCTGGCTTGAGGAAGTGGTCCAACCGGGCCGCATCGTAGGAATTGGCCGCAGCGGACGGCGTCTGGTGATGGTGACGCAGCGGCGCGGAGGAAACGTCGCGGGCATACGCGAAGACGGACGAACAGCCAGTTTCCCTCTGCAGCGCATCGGCCGAGTTTACGCGCCGGTTTATCGGATTCGTGAAGGATCCATCGAAGAAGCTTTTGACGAGATCCGAGGCAAAGGCAAAGACCTTGTTGTGCCCGAACCACGTCTCCGCGATGTCCGTGCTGAAGAACTTGAGGCTCTGAATTTGATCGATGAAATAATCAATTCGATTGCGCCAAGCCACTTGGGCAATGAGGAGAAAGCAAGATGCGCCGAAGCTTTATGGGCATCGATTGAGAACGCGGAAGCAATCGAGCGATCGACACAACGCATCGAGACCCTCAGAAATGAGGTCTGGCAGCCCTTCGAGCAGCGGGCGAGAGTGCTTGCGGCATTTGGTTATCTGGATTTCGAGGCAGAAAAAGTCACTGATCGCGGTGGTTGGCTGGCGGATCTACATATTGACCGACCGCTGATCGTCGGCGAAGCTTTAGAGCACGGACTCTTTGCATCGGTGGATGCAACGAGGATGGCGGCAGTTATGGCAGCACTTACGGCCGATGAAGATCGCGATTATGGCGCGCTCGAGTTGGAAGACACGCTCGTGACGACGCTTGCGCAGTTTGAAGAAATCGGATTCAGAGTCGCGACAGAAGAGTGGAAGTATGGCGTAGACCCTGCGCCAGAATTGAATTTCTC
>JBGPNE010000228.1:0-5488 GCA_041487335.1 Pyrinomonadaceae bacterium | reverse complement strand
GTTTTTGGCAAACTGTTTGGTCACAAAGAGAACAAGCTTCAACGCATGACCGAGAAGGATGCGGAAAAGTTTGAGAGTGTCGGTGTCACTCGCGTTAATGATAGCCGCAATCCCGATGCGAATAAGATCAGTACATCAGGCTCAGCAAAGGACCATCTTGCGGCCGGACGTTCGTTTTTGTTAGACGGTCAAATCAACGAAGCTATTTCGGAGCTGTCGACCGCAGCTTCTCTTGATCCAAAGCTGGCCGAAGCTCACAACCTGCTGGGCGTTGCTTTTGCCAAAAAGGGCATGCCGGAACGCGCGAAGGAATCATACGAGCGCGCTGTTCGTGTTGAGCCGGAGGACGCTCAGACACTCAACAACCTGGGCTTTTCTCTCTACCAAAGCGGAAACTACCGCGCGGCTATCGACCGACTGAAGCGGGCAGCAAAGCTTGCGCCGCACGACGAGCGCATTTTGAACAATCTCGCACTAGCACTTTGCCGTCTGGGAAAGTTTGAAGACGCCTACAAGCACTTTGCTCACGCGGCTGGCCCACTCACTGGAAACCTGAATACAGCCAGGATGCTGGAGAGATTTGGTCGCGAAGAAGACGCGATCAAGTACTACGAATCAGCACGCCGGGTTGATGGACAATGCTCGTTCGCGCTGCGACGCCTCGCCGATCTCTATCAGCGCACCGGGAAGGTCGGAGACGCTCAAGCGGCAAACAATGCGCTCGCGGCCCTGTCGGCTGAAGCAAACATCGCAAGTGCCGGAAGGTAGTTTTTTTGCATTACGTTTACCCTTCACATGAAAGAGAAGAACCGTGATCTCGCAAACAGCAATACTCACTCGCGCCGAAATTGAAACCATGGGTCCGCCGCTTCCCGAAGAGCTGGCGCAGACGGGAGTGGCCGAAGGTTTTCTCTGTGACCTGGCCCTCAAGCATGTGGCTATGCTCCCCGAGCCGACAACTTCGACTATTGCTGAGCGACTTTATCTGCCCCGCACGCTCACTGAGGAAATTCTCCAGAAGCTTTATCGCGAAAAGTTGATCGAAGTGCGGCTGCAGACCACTGTTGGTGCGACGCGATACGCCATGCTGGACCATGGCTGGGACCGTCTGTCCAGACTGCTCTCGGTCTGCGGCTACACGGGCGCTGCCCCTGTTTCATTGAAAGACTACTCTCACATGATGCAGTTGCAGTCTGTTCCTTCGCAACCTGCTCTGATGGATACGGTGCGCAGAGTTTTTCATGATCTCATATTGCCTGAGTCGCTGCTGCAGACGCTGGGCTGCGTCATCAACTCAAGAAGATCTCTTTTTCTGACCGGCCTGCCAGGCACAGGAAAAACTGCCGTCGCGGAGCGCATTAATAGCGCTCTTCCGGGCGCAATCTGGATCCCCTACGCGGTTGAGATCGATGGACAGATCATTCGCGTGTTTGATTCACACTGTCACCAACGGGCTGCCGAAGAAGTCACACCTGTCGAGTATGACCGGCGCTGGATTCTGATTGAGCGGCCGCTGGTTATTGTTGGTGGTGAGTTGACTCTGGAAAACGCGGATCTCACGTGGAGTGAATCAGCCAAGTTCTACGAGGCGCCATTCCAGATGAAATCGAATGGCGGCACGCTTGTTATCGACGACTTCGGCCGGCAGCGCGTCGCCCCTCAGGATCTTCTGAATCGTTGGATCGTGCCGCTCGAGCGTCGTGTTGATTACCTCTCGCTCAACACCGGAAAAAAGATCGAAGTCCCATTTGAGCAACTCGTACTCTTCTCCACCAACCTCGATGAGAAGGACCTTGCCGACGAGGCGTTTCTGCGTCGAATGGGATATCGCGCCCGAGTCGAACCCCCTACGCCGGCAGCCTACGCTGAGATCTTCAAACGAGCCACGTACATGCGTGGCATCGCTTGCGATCCATCGATTTTGGAACACCTGATAAATAAGTACCGAATAGAGCGACGGCAGATGAAGGGTTGCGAGCCTCGCGACCTGCTCGATCGTGTAACTGACATTTGCTTGTTTGAAGGTCAGCCACTCGAGTTGACGCTTCAGGTGTTGGACATCGCGTGGCACAACTACTTCGGAACTTCCCACACGTTCGCAACTGTTCCCACGCCGGAGAAGAAGATTGAAAGGCCGCTCGCCGATCCGCTGGAGTTGTAACTGGGATTGCGGACACTGTGTCTGCGCCTGTTAGCGAGACCTTCGCCGCAGAGAGATCGAACATGAGCGACGTTTCAAAAATCCTCCAACTCGTTTGGCTCTGCGCAGTCCTTCTGTCTTGCGGAAGCATCGTCCAGATCGGGGCACAGAAAAAAGCTAAAAAGACAGAGAAGAAGTCAGTAGCCGTCGACTCCTCAGCTTCAAATAATGAATTGCCTGTATCTCCCAATATCCAAATTCGATTGAAACTCACAGACGGTACGCTTATTCCGGTCGATGAGGCGTGGGAGAGCGCGCAAGGAATTTGGTATCGGCAAAGCGGAGTAACTCATCTGGTGCCGCGTGACCATGTGAAGTCGATTGAACGAGGTTCGAGTATAAAGCCCAATGCTGAGGCTCAAGTTGACAGAGTCACCGAAGTAACTCCCGTCCCGACCGATTCTTCGGGTCATCCTGCCTGGATTTACCTCGTCGGTGGCGCGCGCGTCGAGGCCGATAGCACGACGGAGTCAACTGCTGGTGTGTGGTTCACGCGCGGTACGCTTTCAGTTTTCCTTGAGCGGAGCCGTATAGACCACATCGAGCGCGAGGATCTGGAAAAGGCCGCGGAATCCGAATCTTCAAGGAAAGAACGAGGCTTCAGCACGGGAAATCGGAAGATCGATAGTTTGATTAGGTCAAATGGCGCCCGGTATGGCGTCGATCCTTACCTGATTTTCTGCGTTATGGAACAGGAATCACATTTCAACTCGCACGCGCTTTCTCCAAAAGGAGCGAGCGGATTAATGCAGTTGATGCCGGGAACGGGCGCTCGTTTTGGTGTCCGGCGTCCAACTGATCCAGCGCAAAACATTGCGGGTGGCACCCGCTTCTTGAAGCAACTCATCGAGCGCTTTAACGGCCGCGTGGATCTTGTGCTTGCGAGCTATAACGCAGGCGAAGGGGCAGTGATTAAGTTTGGACATAAGGTACCGCCGTACAGAGAGACTCGCGCTTACGTCAAACGAATTAGCTACCGGTATCGTCGAGCGAAGGCGCCCGTGAGTCCCACCCCGGGTAGTGCAACCAGTGCAGGGGGAACATGATTCTTTCGGGGAAAAGCAATCTTGGATTGTTTCCCGGTGGCCACCGCACGCTCTGAGGACTCTGAGGACAACGCCCTCGCCTAAATGTTGAAACAAGCGTAATATCGAGACAAATACTCCAAGCAAATGAGATATGCCTTTCTTAAAACCATAACCCTCTCGGCGCTGTTAGGTCTCTTTTCGTCCTTGTCAGCTGTGGCCCAGCAACGCTCAAATGAACCTCTGACAAATGCTTCCATTGTTAAGCTCGTCCGTGCCGGCTTCAAAGAAAAGACGGTCATCGCAATCATTCGCAGCCACCAGAATCAATTCAATCTTGATCCTGATCGCTTGATTGAACTGAAGCGGAGTGGGGTTAGCGAAAACATAATTCTTTCCATGCTATCGCAGGACGACTCAGGCCTGTTCTCCGGCGGCGACTGGGCCGACGATTCTTTCTCAAAAGAGAAAGGCAGAAGATCGAGTGACCGAGATAATGCGGATCCGCAATCGGGCGGAGCAGACATTTTTGGCTCTAGCGGTGGATCGAAAGGTCAAACACGTGGACGAGGCATGAATGGTGCAAACGAGGGAGAAGCGATCACGACGGGTAGTGCCACGGTGCGAATCTTGCGTCCGCCCAGCGAAGCTGGAGGCGCGCAGCTCAAACTGGAAAAGACGCCCGCCCTCAACAACGACACGATTATCAAATTGGTAGAAGCTGGTTTTTCCGAAGGCACGATCGTCAAACGCATCGAGGATTCGCCTGCTGATTTCGATCTCTCCGGGCCGAAGCTGGAGGAACTTCGCAAGCATCGCATTACCGAAGCTATAATCGTCGCGATGACAGCCGCAATGGATGATTCAGGTCCGAAACAAACTGCTCCCGGCAGGACCAGGGAGAACTAGGCGCGATGTGGCGCAGGTTACCCGCACAGGCTTCGTTCGGCCTCTCTGTCTATAATCTCGCCTTCATTCTTAGTTTCCTACTTGCCGGCGGAATAAGTTCTCCTTCTACCTTCGCCCAAACCTCCAGGCCAATACCAACTCCTCAGGCAAAGCAAGACGAACAGGAAATCGATCCCGACGATGTCATCTCGGTTAATACTGCCGAGGTCCTGCTACCAGTAACGGTTCGCGATCAGACAGGCCTGCTTGTTACCAATCTAACCCGAAAAGACTTCCGAGTCTTTGAAGACGGCGTCGAGCAGCCGCTCAGTGACCTGAGTTTGCGTCAGGTGCCGGTGGATGTTGTGTTGATGGTGGATGCGTCTTCATCGGTCGCTGATAATCTGGATGACTTTCGTCGCGCAGCCGAGGGATTTGCCGAACACCTCGCTGCCGACGATCGCATCAGTCTGATCCAGTTTGATGATCAAATACTCTTGCTGCAAGACTGGACCAAGAGTCGTGTGCAGCTTCGTCGCGCGCTTAGACGTGTCGCTCCGGGCATGTTCACCCGATTCCACGATGCAATGCTGCTTGCCTCGCGAGATCAATTACCGCGCGGAAGTGCTCGACATGCCATTATCGTGCTTACAGATGGCATCGATAGTGGGCGTGGTACGACTTTCGAGGCGGCTCTGCGCGGCGCTCTTCAGTCGCAGACTACAGTGTACGTAATTAGCAACACCGAGATCGAAAGAACAAAGAAGGACGCGGAACTTTCGGCTTTACTTTCAGCTTCAAACTCCGTGGTACGCTTCAACGAGCTTCGCATAGGCGATCTGCGAATGGGGCTCGAGGCCCTGAATGCCAGTGAGCGAAATCTAGATCGGTTGACCAAAGCAACTGGTGGCAGACTTTATAGGCCGACTTCCTTCAACGATCTTGATAAGACTTATGCCGAAGTTGCGGACGAGCTGCGTCATCAATACGCTCTCTACTACGCTCCATTAAATAAGAAGCGAGATGGTCAGTTCCGGCAAGTTCGTGTTGAGACAACAAACCCAGTGCATCAGGTCTCCGCCCGAGTCGGTTACTACTCACCGAGATAAGGTGGCTGGACTTTCATCGTTCATTGCCTGTTTCCAATTCAAGCCTCGGTCGAACTGAAGCCGGCCCGGAGTTTCAAGCCTCAATTAAGGAGTCAAGCGGCCGCTTACTTCGTTAGTGGTGCAGTTTGGTTAGGAACAGGTGAAGCACTCAACTACAGAACTGAGGAGCGGTAGAAGCTGTGAATAAATTCGAGAATTTGGTGATTCTTGAATCGCACTCAATTACAGAACCGCGAGCGGTAGCGACCGGATGCAAGCACTCAACG
>JBGPNE010000227.1:0-5504 GCA_041487335.1 Pyrinomonadaceae bacterium | reverse complement strand
GACGATGTTAGACTCATATTTCAGGAGATGCATCAAAGTCACTCTTGTCAGAGCCTGTCACGTTAACGAAAGCAAAAGGTACTGTCAATTCAAGCTAGACAGGCGGTAGAGGAGGTGATAGGAAATAGGTTATAGGTGATACCTATTTCCTACCTATAACGGCTTTATGCCTGTACGTCATCCACCATCTGACAGAATACCCACTGCCGCTCGAGGCGGGAAAGGCTCGAGGCCTCAGGCTCGAATCGTCCCTTTTGATGAACCTGGTACCGGTTTCTCGCGGCGCTTTGTTCGCCTAGTTTTGAGCCCGCCCGTAATCGTCGCGCTTGTTTTTGTCGCCGCACTCGTAATTGGAGTCCTGTTTTACTACTGGAGGGTGTTTTCCGGCCGCATCGATAACCTCCTCAAGGGGGAAGTTTTCACGCGTTCGGCGGGAATCTATGCGGCGCCGAAACTGCTTAGAGTTGGTGAGACGCTTTCTCAGGAAGATCTCATCGTTTTTCTAAAACGTGCCGGCTATGTTGAGAAAGGGCAACAGGGAGACACTGTGCGGGGTCGCTATTCATTCAACGGCGGGAATGTTGATGTTGAGCCCAGCCAGGACTCAAGCGTTGATGGCCAGCGTCAGTTTCAAAGCGTGCGAGTGCAATTCTCCCGCAATGGAAAATCGATTGGCTCAATTTCCGAGTTGAGCGGAAGCACCCGGCTTGATAAGGCGCTGCTTGAACCCGAACTGATCAGTTCCGTCACTGGTCGAGAGCGAGCAAAACGGAAGGTCATCGGGTTTAGTGATCTGCCGCCGCACCTGGTGAAGGCCATTACCGTCACGGAAGACCGGTCGTTCTTTGAACACTATGGAGTCAATCTTCGCGGCATTCTGCGCGCTTTAATCCGGCGATATGACACCGATCCAAACTCACCGATTGCGCGTCAGGGCGGTTCGAGCATTACCCAGCAGTTGGTCAAGAACCTTCTGCTTTCGCCCGAGCGTACGCTTCGGCGTAAAGCTGCCGAAGCGTATATGTCCATCATTCTGGAAACGCGCCTTTCAAAAGAACAGATCTTTGCGCTCTACTCTAATCAGGTTTACCTGGGGCAACAGGCAGGCTTCTCGATTAATGGCTTCGGCGAGGCCGCTGCTGCTTACTTTAACAAAGACGTAACCAACCTTACGCTTCCTGAAGCAGCATTTCTTGCTGGTCTGATCCGCAGCCCTAATCGTTACAACCCGTATCACGATATCAACACGGCTACAGCTCGCAGAAACCAGGTTTTGGACTCGATGGTTGATGCTGGAGCGATCCCACGAGAGCAGGCTGATGCAGCAAAGGCTGGACCCTTACAAGTGGCTTCTGTGAAAGGGCGGATCGATATCTCGGACGCGCCCTACTTTGCCGATTACGTGCAGAATCAACTTGGTGACATCATTGCTGGTCCCAGCGCAGCAGAACATCTGCGAATCTATACGACCATAGACATGGATCTGCAGCGCGCTGCTTACGCCGCCCTGACAAAACAGCTCGCCGCGCTGGACAAGGTCGAGGCAAAGCGTTTTGAACCCGGGACTCTTCAGGCTGCGCTTGTCGCAATAAACGCAAAAACCGGGGAGATCGTTGCGATGGTTGGAGGGCGAGATTATTCCAAGAGTCAGCTCAACCGCGTTGCCGACGCATTCCGCCAGCCTGGCTCGGTATTCAAGCCGTTCGTTTACGCAACCGCGCTCAATACTGCTTACGATCCGGTTCCGCGGGTCATAACGCCTGCGACTACCTACATGGATGAACCCAAGACGTTCACGTTTGATGATCAGGAGTACTCGCCTGGAAACTTCGGTGACACCTACACGCACGCGCCGGTGACGCTGCGCGATGGAATCGTTCACAGCTTGAACGTTGTCACCGTCGATGTCGCGATGGAAGTAACGATTGGGCGCGTGATGAGCCTCGCTGTAAAAGCTGGATTGCCGAAGCCCGCGAGAGCGTATCCGGCAATGGCCCTGGGAACGAGTGAAGCCACCCCATTGCAACTGGCTTCGGCCTATACCTCATTTGCCACTCTGGGAACGCGCACGACGCCCGTTGCAATCAGTCGCATCACCACGGGCAAGGGAGTGACCGTCGCGGCGCCAACGCCGCAGAAGAATGAAGTCTTGCGTCCTGATGTTGCTTACGTGATGACTTCGTTCATGAAGGATGTTGTCAATCGCGGCACTGCAGCCAAGGTGAGAGCGCGTGGATTGAAGGCAAACGTTGCGGGCAAGACTGGAACTTCTCGTGATGGTTGGTTTGCCGGCTACACACCGAATCTCGTTTGTGTAGTCTGGGTTGGATTCGATGACGGCTCACAGCTCGGGCTCACCGGCGCGAATTCCGCGCTGCCGATCTGGAGTGACTTCATGCAGGTGGCGCTGGCGGAGCACCCGGAGTGGCAGGGCGACTGGCAGATGCCCGAAGGAATCAAGCAGCTCGAGATAAACCCAAAGACCGGCGAGCTTGCAGCGCCTGATGACGCGGACAAGCGCACAGAGTTCTTCATTAATGGGACCGCACCTGGCGCAGCTTCGACCGCATCTCCGGAGGAGGCGGCGTCACCAGAGGGTGACGAGAATTCGACCACTCCTGACAGTGAAGCACCGCTGCCCGAAGCGTCACCTTCTCCCTCAACGCGTGCAAAGACGTCGGCGAAGAGCGAAGGCCGCGTTGGTTATCCGGCCGAGGGAGGCCGCCTCGAAGGGACCATCACCCTGGACATCGATCCGACTACGGGCCTGATTGCAGTCGAGACCTGTCCGGTCATTCGCACAAAGACCTTTGTCCTCGGGACCGAGCCAAAGAAGTATTGCGGGCCCGAGTATCACAAAGGGAAAACGGTGGATTCATCTGACAGCCGGCCACGTGTTGTCGCCACTCCACCGCGTTGAGTCCAATCAGTGTTGTGTATGAATTCTTATCTGTCTCGAGATTTACCCTTCAAGATAGCAAGTTGTGAGAATTCTGATTCCCGGTGCGGTGTCGTATTCACGTCACTCAAGCACGACTTTTTCGTAAATCTCTTTCATCTCGAGCGAGCACTGAATCGATCTCAACTCAACTCCCTTATCGAGTGAGCGGATGTCCGATAGCAGCCAAGGGCCTTCTGGCTGCCTTGCATACTGCTCAACTCGGAATTCATCCTGAGCAACCAACAGATACTCGGAAAGAGAATCAATCAAACGGTAGTAACCAAACTTCTTGACCCGATCATAAGAGCCCGTGGACTCGGAAAGAACTTCAACAATCAGAGCAGGGTTTAGCAAGGTGTCTACGTAGTCATCTTCGAAAGCTGGTTGTTTGCAAACCACCACCACATCAGGATAGGTATAGAGGTCACGTGTGGGAATCCGCACACGCATATCACTCCCGTAGACTTCGCATGGCCGGCTTCTCAGTTGTTCGCGAAGCTCTGAAGCGATATTGATAGCTATTAGATTGTGGTTTCTGCTGGCTCCGGTCATGGCGAAGACCTCACCATTGAAGTATTCGCTCTTGTATTCTGACTTGCGTTCGCGGGTGAGGTACTCGTCAGGCGTTAGAGAGTGTTTGACTTGTCGTGACATCAGAACGTTACGAAAACATTGAAATCTCTTAATCCCACTATACGCTCGGTTAGTCTAACAGCGCATCCCTAAATTCCAGGCTCAATTATCCCTGGCGTAATGGCTAATTCTCAAGCAAATTACTACAGCCAGTCTCTATTGCGGTCCGTAACGTCTCAATCGCCAGTGCCGCAGCATGTTGCTTCCTTAAAGGAAGACCACCGAGCGCATCGAGGAGATCCTTTCGCGTGAGGCGCATCGCTTCTGCGACAGTCCTTTCTTGTAGCAATTCAGTCAAGACTGAGCCGCAAGCGAGTGTGGGCGCGCAGCCATAGGCAAGGAAGCGCGCTGCCTCAATACGACCACTACGCACGCGCAGCGACAGACGCAGTCGGTCGCCGCACACGGGATTAGTTTCCTCGGCTATAGCATTTGCGTCCGCAAGTTCGCCCGCGTTGCGCGGATTCCCGATGTGGTCTTTGAAGATAGTCGAGTAAGGCAAGTTAGTTTAGGACCAGTGAGTACCGGGTAAACGCGCATACGGCTAATTCTGTCCGACGGTTTCCAGGCTACGTCGGGCCATTGCCTTCTGATACAGAGGTGAAAGTTCTCGCAGCTTTTCAACAGCGTGCCGCAGGACGTCGAGTGTGCAATCAACGTCCTCGACGGTATTGTCTTTGCCGAAGCTGAAACGAATGGATCCGCGCGCGAGTTCATCGTTGCGGCCCAGCGCGTGAATCACCGGGGAGGGCTCGAGCGTGCCTGATGAACATGCAGAGCCAGTCGACACGGCGATCCCCTGGAGATCCAAACTGATTAGCAGCCCTTCGCCTTCAATGAAGCGAAAGGAAATATTTGACAAGTGCGGCAGCCGTCGCTCGCGGTCGCCATTGAAAACAATTTCTTCAACGCGCTCGGCAACGCCGGCTTCGAATCTGTCGCGCAAACGACGCATGTGCTCCGCTCGCTGATTCAGCTCCTCGCGGGCAAGTTTTGCCGCCGCCCCGAAAGCAACGATACCGGAGACTCCTTCCGTGCCGGCTCGTCTTTCTCGCTCCTGATGCCCGCCGACATTCTGAGTGATCAAACGCACGCCTCGGCGAACGTACAACGCCCCCGTTCCTTTAGGCGCATGAAGCTTATGAGCAGACAAAGAAAGCAGATCGCATCCCAGCCCTTCCACATTGAAGGGAATTCGTCCGGCAGCCTGCACGGCGTCTGTGTGAAACCAGAGATGGCGATGGCCACGCGTGCGTTCTTCGCGAATCAGGGCACCAATCTCCTCAATCGGCTGAATCGTTCCGATTTCGTTATTCGCCAGCATTACCGAGATGAGGACTGTATCGGACTGCAAAGCAGCGCGAACATCTTCAAGCCGGACAATTCCATCCTCATAGACCGGCAGCCGAGTAACTTCCCAGCCGCGCTTCTCCAAAGCCTCACAGATGCCCCGGACGGACGAATGCTCAATAGCCGCAGTAATAATGTGGCGGCCGTGGCGCTCAGCGGCTTCACAGAGGCCGCGAATCGCGAGATTGTTGGCTTCTGTTCCCCCTGACAGGAAAACGACTTCGTTTGGCCGGGCGCCAATCAACGCTGCGACCTCCCGGCGAGCACGATCCACTGCCGCGCGCGCCTCTTGACCGAAAAAGTGTACGCTAGAGGCGTTGCCAAATTTTTCGGTCAGGTAAGGCATCATTGCCTCAAGAACTCGCGGGTCAACTGGCGTCGTCGCGCTATGATCGAGATAGATTTTGCGGAAGTTGGACATCACAATCGGTGTGGCCCTCGCCAACCACTAATGAGAAACAAGCATCTCACGCATCTGAGACCAGTTCTTTAGAGTCGAATAATACTACGACATTTCGAGGCAATTGGAGTTTAGGGCGCTCAAAAGACACGGTCAAGCCCGCTGTAAATTGTGGCATGG
>JBGPNE010000226.1:0-5508 GCA_041487335.1 Pyrinomonadaceae bacterium | reverse complement strand
CTTTCTTCTTACAGCAGCAAGTCTCTCGAAGTCCAAAAACCACGGACTCTGGTAGTGGTGCAGTTTGGTTAGAAACAGTTGAAGCACTCAGCCAAACTGCGTCAGTACCCGGACTCCACGGTTATTGGTGTTTTCCTTTTCGCATCATACAATTAATATTGAATTCCTGAGAACCTCCATTCCTGCGGGTCAGTACCAGATGGACCAGAACTCCGGCGATTTCCTCGGCACTGAACGCTTCAAAATTCGCCGCCGACTTGGCTCCGGCGGCATGGGTATCGTGTATGAGGCGCACGACCGCGAGATGGATAAGGTGGTCGCGCTGAAAGCCCTGACCCGCACTGAGGCATCACACATCTCGCGTTTTAAGAACGAGTTTCGGTCGCTCGCCGATGTCTCGCATCCTAACCTTGTAACCCTTTATGAATTCATGGCAGACGGACAGTACTGGTTTTTCACCATGGAACTAGTCCAGGGAGTTAACTTTCTCGAGTATGTACGTCCGGGTTATCACGCCAGGCGCAGCCAGCCTTCAAGAACTCCGACCCTCGCGAAGCCTTCGCCTGATCGTGAGATGATGATCGATTACGAAGCCGAAACACAGCAGTTAGACGCGGCAAGAATAACTTTCGTGGAAGAGTCGCCCGCGGAAGTCTCTTTGGACCTTTCGTTGTCAAAATCCGAACTGGATCTCGATCGCTTGACTAAGGCACTGAGACAGCTGGCCGAAGGTCTCCACGGTTTACATGAAACCGGGAAGCTTCATCGCGATATTAAGCCCTCGAATGTTCTAGTAACGAAAGAAGGTCGTGTAGTAATTCTTGACTTTGGTCTCGTTGCTGAGGTCGAAGGCCAGGAATTGCACGACAGCGTTGATCTGGCCGGTACGCCCGACTACATGTCTCCCGAGCAAGGCGCACAACTTCCCCTTTCACGGGCCAGCGATTGGTACAGTGTCGGCGTGATGCTCTACCAGGCTCTAACCGGGCGGCTTCCTTTTTCAGGGAAGTTCTTCGAAGTGATGATGAACAAGCAGAGCCTCGATCCTCCAGCGCCTGCAGAGATCGTTAGCGATGTGCCACAAGATCTGAACGATCTCACGGTAAGGTTGCTCCGGCGCAAGGCGGAAGACAGGCCATCAGGTCGCGAACTTTTGCGAATTCTCGGTGATGGCAAAACGGGTCCGTTAAAACGGCCGCTAATGACATCGCTCATCTCGTCTTCCGTCCAGATGACGCCGTTTGTCGGCCGCGAACGACAGCTGCAAGAACTTATGGAGGCGTTTGCCGTCACGCGACGAGGACAGACTGTGACCGTTTACGTTCACGGCAGCTCAGGTGTGGGAAAGAGTGCGCTGGTGCAACACTTTCTCGATGAGCTGCAAGAGAAGCAAGACGACGTAGTAATTCTCGAAGGTCGTTGCTACGAACGCGAATCTGTTCCTTACAAAGCCCTCGATGGTGTTGTCGATAGCTTAACCAAGTATCTGATGTCACTCCCCGGGGGAAAGGCCGAAGCGCTGATGCCCCGCGATGTTCTCGCCCTCGCTCGTCTGTTTCCGGTAATGCTTCAGGTTGACTGTGTTTTCAAAGCTCCGCAGCGGGAACAAGAGATTCCTGATCCATTCACACTTAGACGACGCGCGTTTGCGGCGCTTCGTGAACTTCTAGGGCGGCTCTCGGATCGGCAACCACTGGTCCTTTACATAGGCGATCTTCAGTGGTCTGACGCTGACAGCACCATGTTGCTGGAGGATTTACTTCGTCCGCCGGATTCCCCACCGCTGTTTTTGCTTGCAAGCTTTCGCACCGAGGATATTGAAACCAAGCCGTTTCTAAAATCACTGCTCGAGAAGACGGGGACTGACATTTGTCGCGAGTTGCGTGTTACTGCCTTGAGCAAAGATGAAGCTCAAGATCTCGTCCGCCTCTTGCTTGGCTCCAGTGTTTCAGCAACTGAGCCATTCACGAACTCGATTGTACGCGAAGCGAGAGGCAATCCGTTTCTGCTGGAGCAGCTTGCCCGTTACGGCTCATCCAGTGATCAGGGGTCGACTACCGGAATCAGCCTCGGCATGATGCTTGAGGCGCGACTGGATCACCTGCCCAAGGGTGCGCGGCAGCTTGTTGACGTGCTGGCCGCGGCCGGGCGGCCAATCAATCCGGAAGTCGTATATCAAGCAGCCGGACTCTCTGGCGACGAGCTTCCTTTGATTAGTTCACTGCGGGCAGCCCAATTCTTGCGCAGCGGCGGATCGGATCACACCGTAGAGCTTTATCACGATCGCATTCGGGAAACGCTCGCCTCGATGCTCGATCGGACCAGTGTCAAGCACATTCACCGACGGTTGGCCCAGGCGATCGAAGCTCGCGGCGTTGATGATCCAGAAGCACTCTTCGAGCACTATCTTGGGGCAGGTGAAAGAGTGCGCGCAGCCACGCACGCCGCCAGCGCTGCTAAGAAGGCCGCGGAAGCGTTGGCCTTTGATCGCGCTGCCGCCTTTTACCGACGGGCGCTCGAGCTGGCTCCTGGAAGGGGCGCTGAGCGTATCGAATTGAAGCGCGGGCTTGCCGAGGCTCTGGTCAATGCTGGTCGTCCAGCGGAAGCTGCGCAAGCCTACCTCGACCTGGCGCAAGAGACGTCCGCGTCGCACAGCCTCGATTTCAAGCGGCGGGCCGCAGAGCAGTTGCTGATGGGTGGTCATATCAAAGAGGGTCTCGGGCTGATTCGCTTCGTGCTCGCCGCCGTCGGGTTCACTCTTCCCGCGGGTCCAAAGCGCGCCCTGCTTTCACTACTCCTGAAGCGTCTGCAAATTCGTCTGCGTGGTCTTAATTTCACGGAGCGAAACGCGGCCGAAATTCCCGAATCCGACCTCTTCCGGATCGACATCTGCTGGGCAGTCGCCGCTGGATTAGGCGCTGTCGACCTCATTCGGGGCGCCGGTTTCCAGAGTCGGCACCTGTTGCTTGCTCTGCGATCGGGAGAACCGTATCGAGTGGCCCGCGCAATGTCGTTTGAGGTGGCACAAACAGCCTCACGCGGAGGCCCAGCAAGAAAGCGCGCTCTCCAGATTGCCCGGAAAGCCGAAGAGTTGGCAGAGAGAGTCGGACATCCGCATGCCATCGGCCTCTCAATCTGGGCCAGCGGTGTAGCAGACTATCTTATTGGACACTGGAAACAGTCAGCGCAACTCTGCGACCGGGCGGCGGAAGTTTTGCGCGACCGTTGCACGGGAGTGACGTGGGAATTAACAATCGCGTATCGCTTCATGTTAAGTGCTCTGTTGTACCTCGGAGAACTGGCCGAAGTCTCGCGGCGCGTTCCCATTTTGCTTTCGGCCGCTATTGAACAGGGGAACCTCTCCGCCGCAACTGATCTGCGTACTCGCATGAATCTGATTTGGCTTGCGGCCGATGATCCCGACAAGGCGAGAGCGGAGGTGATCGAAGCACTCAAGGCGTGGCCGCATGAAGGGTTCCATCTTCAGCACTATAGCTCGATGCTGGCGCTGGCGCAGATAGAGCTCTATACCGGAGATGCTGAAGTGGCCTGGAAACATATCCAGGGGCAGTGGAAAGCTCTGGAAAACTCAATGCTGCTTCGGATTCAGGTGTTGAGAATCGAGGCAATGCAATTACAAGCACGCGCGGCTCTCGCAACTGCGCGGCGGAGCAACCATCGTTTGCGGGTGGCCAAAAGAATGGCCCGGCAGATCGCAAATGAGCACATGCCGTGGGCCGACCCTTTTGTTTGTCTCGTGCGCGCTGGCATTGAACACCAACGTGGTGAGACTTCGAAAGCTGTCACGCTGCTTTCAGAAGCCGTGGGAGCTTTTGATCTTGCGGACATGCATCTTTACGAAGCCGCAGCCCGCCGACGGCTGGGTGAAAAACTCGGTGGCGATCACGGTCGTCAACTAATGGCCGAAGCAGATGCCTGGATGCTGGCTCAAAGGATTAAGAATCCCGCGTTGATGACTCGCATGCTGGCACCGGGATTTGAATGAAGTAGCCGGCATCTAATGGGACTAAGAAGCGGTCTACCATGGAAGTCACGCGGGGAACACCAAAGAGCGGGGGTGAACGACCTGTGAGACTTTCGATCTTGCTCGTTTCCTTTTAGGTGAGAGGTTTTCAATGTCAAAACGATCGCTCAATTGGATTCAGCTCTAAGTCAGGAAGGGCGGTTTACCCCCGCTCTTTTCTCAATATAGCGCTTGGCCACATAGCGCTTGGCCACCTTACAGCTAGGGTTTCAACTTGAACCGCGCTATGACGCCTGCATGGTCAGACGGCCAAAGCCCACTGGACGTTAGGGCAGCCGGTGTCTGCCCGATCAGTTTTGCTCTGAGGGAGCGCAGCTCACCCCGAAAAAGCACTAGATCGATCCTCTGGCTGGGAGTCGAAAACGCAGTGAACGGATCCTCGCCGTGGAGCGGCCACGTGAGGCCGGGATCCTCGGGGTGCAACAGTGTCCATGCATCCACGAACCCTGATCCCAGTATGATCTGGTACGCGGCGTTATCTACGGGGTTGCCGCTTGCGGACTCTGTGTTTAAATCTCCGGCTATAATCACCGGCAACTCTGTGTTACATGGTCCCTGGATCAACTCGCTCGCCTGAACGGCCTGCACACCAAGATGGAACGACTCCAGATGAGTGGTGACGAAGCGGAAGCGCTTGCCGCGGATCTTTCCGTCGACCGAGATCCAACCGCGCGGAATAATCAACGTCCCGAGTATAGGACTTGTGAAGGGAAGGTTGAACGCGAAGTGCTGCGCCTGGACGTTAGACAGTTTGAGTTCCGATCTCTCGAGATCCGAGCGTGCAAGTAGGACATCAAGGTCGGTGAACCGGATGTTTATTCCCAGCGCGCTCGGCGCTTCCGCCTCAAACTCTGTCAGGATCGCGACCGGTCTGTAGTGCAAGTCCCGGGCGGCCAACTCGTCAAGCAGTGACTGCAGGGCGTCGAAGGTTACCGTCGTGGCTGGTCCACCGAAGGGGCCGGTGCGCCAGACGCTGACTTCCTGCAATCCGACCAGGTCCGGCTGTTTGGCTTTTATCTCTCTGGCCAACGCCGCGGCGCGTTCCGGGATGTTGCTCTGTTGAACCTCGATGTAGGCTGCTGCCACTTCCGCGGCAAATTGATCGAAGGTCGTGGCGCTGAAGATCGGTCCAAAGTCAGTGCCTTCGTCCATGTTTCGCGTCATGACCTTCAGGACTCTGGCGTGTTCTTCGTCGTGTTCTGCATCGTGCGAATTTGCTACCCCCAGTCCTGCCATTAACATGGCCATGCATACCGCCAACACAAAGCGTAAAAGCGCTCTTGCCTTTAGATCTCTCATCGTTTATCTCCTTTTCTGGGTTCTCTGTTAGAGTTTTAGCCGTTGGATTTGGCACTCTGAACTCCCTGCCAGCGGGGCTTCCATTCGCTGGGAATACGAGTGAACCAACTAGACATTTCACGTGTTCAGAAGAGGTGACGGCTCTAGTCGAATAGGTGATTCCT
>JBGPNE010000225.1:0-5522 GCA_041487335.1 Pyrinomonadaceae bacterium | reverse complement strand
ATCAGATCGAAGCTTTGCAGATCGGCGTTTCTCAAGCTGCGGTGTACATACTCTTCAACGTGATCCGGCGGGTAGGATTCTTTCAACGTAGACTCTGGCCGCGCCGGCCACTGCTTATTCATCGGCGGAACCTTCGTCGCAGTGTAGAGCCGCTGGTCGGGATTAGCGCGCACCGTTTGGCCGAGCAACTTCTCGCTGCGGCCTTCGCCGTAAGCGTACGCGGTGTCAAAGAAGTTGCAGCCATGATTGACCGCGGCTTGCAGGGACTCGAGCGACTGCTGGTCATCTGAGTTTGACCAGCCACCCATGCCCCACATGCCGTAACCAATCTCGCTAACCTGCCAGCCCGTGCGGCCGAATGCTCTGTTTCGCATATGCTGAATAGTAAATCGTAAATGGTAAATGGATAAAGGCCGGGCTGGATCAGACGCGCGCGACTGTCAGCGCGTCGCCTGCTGGAGGCGCTCTTGATTGTCGTCAGCAGATCATCCGTCCGCCTGAGTATCAAACGCGAAACGAAAATGATTTATGTGTTGACATCCTTCTTCATTGGGACTATGTTGCGGAAGTTTTTGAAGTTCGTTACCGATGCACGCGTTTGAGACTCGTTGGAGTCAGTTAGCTCCGTCACGAGTCGTTCTTCAACGGTGTGCAACCCGAACCCGAGGGTTTGATGAATCAGGACCGTTCTTTGGTTCGTGCACAAGACCTCCGGTTCCATCCAAATTGAAAGGAAAGCGAAATGGCAACTAAGAAAACTGCAAGAAAGCCGGCGAGGAAGCCCGCAAGAAAACCGGCAAGAAGAAAACCGGCCAGGAGATCGCCAAGAAGAAGGGCTGCGAAGAAATAGCAAGATGCGGCGCCTGTTGAAGACGTATTGAATTAGAAGACCTGCTGGAAAGATGTAAGCATAGCTTCGTTCAGCAGGCGCCGGTCCGCTCATTTGAGATCTTCCGCCGAATTCGCTCACTGGAATAACTTAAGCGGCGAGCACTCGTCGAGGTTCGATCACGTGGCGCAACGGCAACTAAAAGTATCTAAGCCGGCATTGCTCTGCGTCGTGCCTCCCTACTCGCTCGGGCCGCCCGCCGGTATTGCCTACCTGCTGGCCTATGCGGAGCAGCAGGGCTGTTCCGACTTTGGCTTCCTCGATCTGCGCCTGGGAGTTCCTGACGCATACGCGCCAACATATGCGCATACTGGTGTTTTTGGCGACGCTTATGTGATGGACGTGCCGGACCTTCCCTTGGTCCTCTCGTTGGTGCAAGCAGTTGATTCCGGGAAAGAACCCGCGTCAGGCTTTTCCCCGGTCATCGAGAAGTACTGCCGAGAGCGAGGGATCTCAGCGTCGTACTTACGAGAGTATCTGGTCTCACTCGATAAGTACTTCACTGCCGTTACTGCGACGCTCACCGGGGTTCGCTTCGTGGGTTGCTCTGTTTGGACCTCGAACTTTTTGACCACGCTTCTCTTTGCGGCCCACCTCAAACGCCTTCCGCGCCCGCCCGTCATCGTCGGTGGTGGACCACAATTCACGGAGAGCCACTCAAGCGCCGCCCTTGCACTTCGCAGTCGCCTGTTTGATTACGTGGTTACGGGTGAGGGCGAGGCATCCCTCCTTGATCTATATTCACGTGAGGCGGCGAGCAGCACCGGCACCGCGTCCAGCGTGCCCGGAACGCTGGCGCTCAACCTGCAAGGTGAAGTGCAACGCGGACCCGAGCGACCGCTCTTATCGCCAGGTGAGATTCCCGTGCCCGCCTTCGATCAAATACCGCTCCTTTCTTACCAGGAAGTCGGCGCCCCACGAGAGTTGCCGTATCACCTGTCGCGAGGGTGCACCGATAAGTGTACGTTTTGCAGCGAGTGGGTGTTTTGGCGGCGGTTCCGGCCAGGCGATGCAGAGCAAACCATTGCGGGGATTCGTGAACTGGAACAGAGGTATGGCGCCGAGTACATCGCGTTCACAGACTCGTTAGTCAATGGTCATCCCGGCAGACTGAGACAGCTTGCCGAAGGGATGTTGCGGCGCCGACGGCGGATCGCCTGGGGCGGATTCATGCGCGCAGAGATGGATACTGAGACTGCAACCCTGCTTCGAAGATCTGGCTTCGATGTGGCATTCATCGGCATTGAGTCGATGTCGGACGAGACTCTCGCACTGATGAACAAGCGGCGGACAGAGCTGCATAACATAAAGGCTCTCCGCGCATTCCTGGGCGCTGGAATTTACGTGGTTGCGGGAGTCATACCAGGGTTTCCCGGAGATAGTCGAGAAGCGTTCATTCACACGACAGATCAACTGCGCACGCTCCAGCACGAATTCCGGGGGCGGCTTCGGATTAACGTCGAACCCTTCATTGTATCGCCGGGGCAGCCGCTCTTCTCGCGTCTGAGTGAGATGGGCTTGTACGGTGTGCGGTGGGACGACGAAGTCCTCGACATTGCTCCCAAGTACAGAGACATCACCGCTTCATTATTCTGCACGGTCAAGGGCGCCAATCAAGGCATCGAGCGAATGGGGAGGCTGCACATTGCCGAAGCAATTGAGTCCGATGAACCTACGAAAACAGATCCTTTTATCTATAAGGTAGCCGAACCGCTCAGTCACTCGGAATTTGATTTCGAGCATCTGACCGCAGGCTGGTTCCTGGCTAGGTTGAAAGGACCGGCCGCCTGGATATATGCGTTGCTGGTAAAACAGGACGAGCAGGAGCAACTCGCGGAAAAGTCATATGCAAACGAATCCGTAGACCTTTTAGCCGCTCCTAATCTGCGGAGACTGCTAAAGCGGCTCGAATCGTCGCATTCGCTGGGGCCAACACGCGTTCCTACACTGACCGAGGGGGGCTATAGCCGCAAGCGCGCACCGAACGCGCTCTATCAAACCGCTCCGTACATCGTGTCGCGGCGCGGAGACTGGCATGTGAAGGGCCGTCTGCTGGTCGTTGATTTCGTGAATACCAGTTGGTGGTTGCTACCAGCGTGGCAGGGCGAAGTTTTGAAAGTTTTGCGACGCGCGCCCCACAGCGCTTCTTCGCTTCAGCATCAGCTTGCGCGCAAGGGGATTACTCGCTCGCTGAGTCGGTGCGCTCGGTTACTGCATGATCTCGCGGAGAGCGGCATCGTGCTCGCGTCCCAACTTCAGCGGGCACCTCAACAGAAAGCGAAACCCATTGAACGTACGGAACGGCAAGCGAAAGGCCTACCGCCGCCGCAGCGGCCGCACAAGATCTTACCGATTATTAATGAGGTGCTGTCCCAGTCTCATAGTGAATTCCAGGAAGCGCCAAACCTTACTCAGGCTATGACCGCCGACGCTGGATAAGTTTTCAAAATGACTGGCTGTATATGCTTCGAGTGGAACGTTACGGGTTGAGTCCCGTGCGCCGCCGTAGATCTGCAAAGCGCGGGTCGCTGCGAAGCGGCTCGAGTTCCGTCAAGGCCCTAATTCTTCCCAACACACCGCTGCGAGCCTGAAAGTCTTTCTCGAGCCAAGCGAAAGCTTGATTCTTGTCGCCAAGATTTGCATACACGCGAGCAAGGTTTTGTCCGATGGCCTCGTGCTTAGCGTATTTTTCTTCAAGCTCCTTAACGACCGCCAACGCTTTGGCAGACTTGCCGACAATCGCGTACCCCGCGCCCAGGCTGCTGAGCATGTCGCTACTTCTCCCCGACAACTCAACTGCCCTTTGAAATTCCGTGATGGCCTCTGCCTCGCGGCCTTGTTTTAGATATACCGAGCCCAAATCCTCATGACCCGACGGATAATACGGATCAAGTTGGATAGTCTTCTGACACTGTTCGAGAGCAGAATTGAGATCTCCGAGGGTCAGATGAAGCTCTTCCAGATCGGTGCTGATGATGAGTGAGAGCGGATCAAGCTGCTGGGCGCGCTTGAGCTCAACCATCTCTTCGTCGAAACGTGCCAGGTAGTCAAAATGAATGCTGTACCACTGGTGCGCTGTTGGATAGTTTGGATTCAGCTCAATCGCGCGCTTGTATTCTTTCTCAGCTTCGTCCCACAACCATAAGGAGTCATTAATCAGCCCCAGCGAGGCATGCGCCTCGGCTAACGAACCGTCAAGCTCAAGCGCGCGTTGCACGTAAGCTTTTGCCTTCGGGTACAATTCGCTGGCCGGAGCGCCGGCATATTGCTCCAGTATCAAGTAGCAATCAGCGAGTCCGATGTAAGCGCGAGCATAATTCGGGTCTTGGTCTATTGCCTGCTGAAACTGTTCGATCGCTTTCTTGATGCTTTCCGCGGTTCTCTTGTTCCAGTAATAACGACCTTTCAAATACGACTGATAAGCTTCGGTGCTACTGGCGTCTCGGCTGATCATTTGCTTCTGCTGTTCACCCGTCAATCTCAGTCGAAGTTTTTCGGTGACTTCTCGTGCGATTTCCTGCTTGACCGTCAGTACATCGGAAATCTTGCGGTCATATTCCTGACCCCAAACCTGGGCGCCCGTCGCCGCATCAACCAAATCCACCTGAATGTTCAGCGAGTCTCCCACCTGACGCACTCGCCCCATCAATACGGCGCGCACGTTCAAGTCGCGCCCCACGGCTTGCGGATCGATCTCTTTGCCCTTGTAGCGAAAAGCCGTGCTGCGAGCCACAACACGTAACTGCGGGACTCGGGATAGGCTGTTAATCAGAGTTTCAGAGACGCCGTCCGAGAGATACTCGACATTCGCGTCGCCGCTCGAGTTGACGAACGGAAGCACTGCGATCGACTCGATTGCGACTCCCGCGTTGCGCGTGCGCAAATAAGAGCCGAGACCGATGCCGCCAACCACGAGCCCGAGGAGAACAATGGCTGCGGCGAGTTTGTGTTGTTTGATTCCAGAGACGAGATACCCAGATCTCGAAGCCGAATGCTCGGTGCCGGCTGGTACTGTCCCGGTCGCACCAGAGCCAGTCGATCGCGGGCTCTGGCCGCTGCTCGTTGACGTGGTTGACCCGGGGCCGCGAAACTCCGGCGGCACTGTGCGCTGGATTTCCGCGTCAACTTCCAACTTGCGCTTGAAGTTACGCAGATCGATGAGCAGATCCCTCGCGGTCTGATAGCGCTCATCACGTTTTCTGGTCAGTGCCTTGGTGATTATGCGCTCCAACTCAGCGGGCACGTCCTGTGTGTAACGCGAGAGGGGCGGAGGCTCTCTCTGGAGAATTAGAGAAATAGTTTCGTTTGGGGTCTCGCCCGGGAAGGGCACATGTCCGGTGACCATTTCGTAAAGGACTGCGCCCAGGCTCCACAGGTCTGTGCGCGCATCGACACCTGTTCCCTTTGCCTGCTCTGGTGACATGTAATTCGTGGTGCCCATGACTGTACCGGCGCTGGTGTTGACCCTGGCTCTGGTCTTAGCTTCGGTGTCAGTAACCGAATCTTGCGGCTCAGTCAGCTTGGCGAGGCCGAAATCGAGCAGCTTGATGTAGCCGTCGGGCCTGACCATGATGTTCTCGGGCTTGATGTCTCGATGCACGATGCCCGCGGCATGAGCAGCCGCGAGCGCGCT
>JBGPNE010000224.1:0-5527 GCA_041487335.1 Pyrinomonadaceae bacterium | reverse complement strand
CGCCTGGGAGCGGCTTGGCTCCGCGTTAGATTGCGTGGTGGTCCTTGAAGCAATGTTTCAGATGGAAGAATTTCATGTTGTATCTCATAACGGGTGCAAGTGGCGCTGGCAAGACAGCTTGTCTCAGCAGACTACGTGAACTTAGCCCCGGTGTTATTTGGCACGACTTCGACGATGTTGGCGTGCCAGCCGATGCTGATAAGTACTGCTATGACCATTGAGGAAGTTGCGGTGGCTATTTCGAGATGGGTTAGAGATCGGAAAGCAAAGCAGAGGTGAAGTGCGCCGACTTCTGCCAAGTTATTCGAGCCGACTACTCGATCCCGACGTTAAGCGACCTGGCCAGCAGGTTGTCATGGAGACGCCACGCCACGTGATGATCCAGGACACGATCAACCATTGGGCACATCACCGCGGGCAGATGACAGTCTATCTGCGTTTGATGGGTGCGAAAGTCCCCGCCCTTTATGGACCATCAGCGGACGACAATCAGTTCCGGTAGATTGTAGGGGCGGCACTCCGTGGCCGCCCGTTTTGCGAACCGGGATGCGCAACCGCGACATCGGGGCGCCCACGGAGTGACGCCCCTACGATCTACCGCCTCGTTCCGCGATCAGCCGCATCGCGGGCTTGCTCACGAGAATCTTGTCGTGGAAACCGCTCGCACAACGACAGACAAGGAGTAACAGTGTCCCAGGGGCGCAGCCCCAGTAATTCGAGGACAGCCTTGACGGAAGGGCAAGAGCCGCCACCGCACATCAGGCGGCATAGCCGAGAAAAAATCAATCACGTCTGTTAAGCAGGCACGTAGGATTCTCAAAAAGTAGCAAGAGTAGCGAATAGATTGAGTTAGAATGCCTTGCCTGTCCGATCTTGGAAGCTGAGGAAACTTTTTTGAAGGAGCGGAGTATGTTTCAACGCAAGCTTGCAACGGTCGCGACGCGTTTCGCGGTATTGCTGCTTTGCCTGTCAACCATTTGGTATTCCGCGACGACTTACGCGCAGACAGGCGATAGCATCGCGGAATTAAAAGAACGGGCGAACGCATTAACCAAGCAGACAAGATACACGGAAGCGTTGCCGCTGCTGGAAAAGATCGTAGTTGCCGAACCGAATAATGCTGAGATGCATTATTATCTCGCGTTCGCCTTGCTCGGGCAGGCAACGAATACGAAAGACGACGCGGCGCGGAAAGCTTTGCGCATCCACGCGCGCAACGCGTTCATAAAATCAAAAGAGCTGGGCATTAAGGAGCCCAACGTTGACGCTCTGATTCAGGCTTTGCCCGTTGACGGCTCGGACGCCGGCGCATTTTCGCAGAAGATTGAGGCGAACGCATTGATGGTCGAAGCCGAAGCCCTTTTCTCACAAGGCAAGCTCGACGACGCCCTCAAGAATTATCAAAAAGCTCTGGAGCTTGATCCTAAAATCTACGAAGCCGCGCTTTTCTCCGGGGATGTATTCATGAGCAAAGAGGATTTCGCGCAAGCTGAAATCTGGTATCAAAAGGCGATTGCGATTAACCCAAACAGAGAGACCGCCTACCGCTATTCGGCAACGCCTTTAATGAAACAACGTAGGTATAACGAGGCGCGCGACCGCTATCTCGAGGCATACATCACCGAACCTTACGGTCGCTTTTCCGTCGCCGGTTTGACGCAATGGGCCCAAGTCACCAACACCAGCCTCGCGCATCCGAAGATCGACATTCCGACCAACGTTACCTTTGACGAGAAAGGCGACGCGAAGATAAATCTGGACGCGAACGCGTTGCTCGGCGGCAAGGATGACAGCTCGTTTGCCTGGATCTCTTACGGCGCCACCCGCTCTACCTGGCACAAAGAAAAATTCGCAAAGGCATTTCCGAACGAGAAAGCCTATCGTCACAGTTTGGCAGAAGAAGCGGACGCCTTGCGAAGCGTAATAACGATCGCCACAGCGGACAAGAAGACAAAGACCCTCAGTCCTTCGTTAGCAACACTGAAAAAGTTGAACGATGAAGGTTTGCTCGAAGCCTACATCCTGCTGGCGCAATCCGATGAGGGCATTTCGCAGGATCATCCAGCCTATCTCAAACAGAATCGCGACAAACTTCGTCGTTACGTGGTCGAATACGTTTTGAACGGCGCCGGCAAATGATCAGTGCCCGTGGGCGGCCAGTGGCGGAGAAAGCCGATTTACCATGAGCCAGGCGCGGGCCCGAAGAGCAGGTGAAATGTACCTCACCTAATACCCTTGCGGGATAATTGCTCTTTCAATGCGGTGGCCACTGCCGCGTCGAACCCGCTCTGTTTGTCTCCGCCTTGCTTCCTTCGCTCCGCCGCTATGAATTCGTCGCGCTGCTTTGCGAGTGCAACGATTTCTGCACGCAGATTGCGACGCTGGGCGAGGCGTTTTTCTATCTCCTGCTTTCTCGCGTCGGGTGAGAGCTTGCGGAGACCTGCGGGAAGGTCTTCGTCTTTAACTGAATCGAGCTTGACCGAGCCGTTTTCAATATTCTGCAGCAGGTCACCAACGTATGCTTCTGAATTCACGGCTTTGTTCAGCGCACGATCCGCTTTGGCCATCGGCGCCGCCTTCGCGACAACGTCCTTTTCGATGAACTCCGCCCGAGACGTTGCCTCGGCGCGATAGCTGTCTCCCGCGACACCCGCGCCGCCGCCATAAGCTAGATAAGTTCCACCCAGGTTTCTTCCTAGTTCTCCTAGTTGCTCATCGTAAGGTGTGGCGATGGCCTGTACACCACCGTCCTGCGCGATCGAGAAATACTGTCCCCGGCCTCGCTGCGCAATCGCCTCCCAGACTTCTTTGGTGCCTGGCATGTCGCCGCATTGAATCGTGTTGACTATCATTCCCCTCTGCACAGCTTCAGCAGTGGTCGTGGCTGTATCCGGTTCTTCACGGTAGTCTTCGTGCGGCGGGGCGTCCCCAACCAGGAAAACGATCTGCGCGAGACGCGGCGAGCTTTGTGACCAACCGGCACGGCGAACGCCATCGGCAAGGGCGCGCCGTACATCTTCGGGTGTATCACCGCCGCCCCCGGCCTGGTAGTCCATCAAGGTTGAATAGACCTTGTCCAGATCTTTTGTCAGCGGCAGGACTTTTGTAACGTATTCATCACCGCGATCCCTGTAGGCAACCAGACCAATCCGTACCGCCGGATGAGATGACGTTTGCATTACCTCATTGACAATGCCCCAGATGCGCTGCTTTGCGCCCTCAATCAGGCCACCCATCGAGCCGGTGGTATCGAGCACGAAGACCATCTCCAGCGTCGCCTTATTGGCTGCTTCTCCGGCTGTCTCCGGCGGACCCAGCATACTGTCGAGTGGCTCAATAATCGGCGGACGTGATTGGAATACCCAGGCTGTAGTTGCGCCGACACCGATGATAAAAGTGAGAAGCGCAATGCCGATCCTACAGGTTAACAGTTTCATATTGATGACACCTCCGTTCGGGATAGAATTCGCTGCCGCCAAAACAAACTCGTAACACTTAGACGCCCGGCAATCGGAATCGTTCCAGATGATGGTCAGAAACACGGGCGACAAGCATCGCTTTCGCCCGCGTTACTGACCCTTTGAACGATGCAATAATCTGTTTCTTGCGCAATTACTTCGAATGGGGAGTGAGGCCTAAATGCGCTTGAGCGCGGAATCCTGAAGATTATCGCGAAAACCGCCGCAGCGGTTGCTATTGGTGCTCTTACGATACCAACTAATTCGGCAAACCATCTGCCTAGGGATTCGTCTTGACCGCGTCTGTATCTTTCTTCCTGATATAGACCTCGCCACGCGTGGTAAGCCCAGCCTTTTCGGAGAGGGTTCTCAATACCGAGGCCACCATCTCCTTGTTCTCTAATTTGAAGCTGGTGATTCCTGCCATCCTCGTGTCCGGGTCGCTGTATTGGACCGTCAGGTAGCGCACCTTCGTCTTTATAAAATGCGCGGGCAGGGCATAGATCAGTGGGACCGCGCCGGCAACTGTGGCCGCCGCGGGCTGCCTCTTCTGTGTGTCGGCGAAAGCTGAGGTCACTGCATCATAGGGTATGAAGACGACTTCCTTCTGCTGTTGGTTTCGGAACAGCAAACGACGATTAGTGTCATCAAAGGTCAGCGTGCCATTCATGGCCTTGTTGTAGCCAAACACGCCACCCTCGTATTTTGCCTTAACTGTTTGCGGCGCAGGCGCCGCTGCAGTCTTAGGCGGATCAGTTTTGTCGCTGCTCCTGTCGATGGTCCGTGGCCTTTGGGCCTGGACACCTATAGCAATAGTTCCCATCAGGAGCAAAACTCCGGTAAATCTCATCAGTATTTCTCCTATTGTCAAGCGCGCCGCGTCTGGTTTCGAACTCAATGACAAGGTGTCAGGTGTCGGGTGCCAGATGTAAGAATCAAAAGCTGCTACCGACTGATACTCGGTCCCGACACCTGATAACCGAAACCTATTTCGCAAATGGCCGTACCCGCTCGGCTGCCTCCTTAAAGTCTGAATCACCTGGCGCGAGGCTTAACCCTTTTTGGTAAGCGGATAATGCCTTTCCATATTGCTTCGTGACTTCATAAGCGTAGCCAAGCTCCCGATAGACGTTCAGGTCGTCGGGAGATTTCACTGCTGCCGTTTCCAGGGCAGCGATCGCCTTCGGAAAATTCTTGGCTCGGGAATGGGCCACACCGAGCAGATAGAAGGTCACGCCGTTTGCACCGCTTGCTTGTGTTGCACGATCGAGCGCCGCAGCAGCGCGCGCGTATTGCTGCGATCCGATCAGCGCTTGACCGAAAAGCGTTACCGCTTCGACGTCGGTTTTGATCTTGATCAATCCTTCACCCGCGCGAACCGCGTTTAAGTAATCCGCGTCGGCTTTCGCGGTATCCTCACTCAAGGCTGCGCGCCGGAGATAGGCTGATGTCAGCAACGTCCACGCTGCCGCCAGACGGGGGTCGTTGACGGTCGCGCGATTCAGCGCCGCGATTGCTCCGTCGAGATCATTCTTCGCCAGTCCTATTTGGCCCAGATAGTAAAGCGACAAAGAGTCTTTGGGACGGAGCTTGACCACAGAGTTGAAAGTTCGCTCAGCGTCCGCCGGCTTGCCGGTTTTGTACTCAGCGAGGCCTCGATAATAAAGCATCACGGGATCTGGTTGGGTACCCGTACGCGTTGTCGCAGCGGTGAGCAAGGGCAGAGCGCGTTCAAATTTCTCGGAAAGTACGTAAGCCTGGGCCAGAGCATCGGCGGTGTTCGGATCCTCCTGCCTGGTGGCCTTTTGCAGCTCGAGTGCCTTCTGCAGATCGTTTGCACTTTCGGCGTACTGTTTCAGATTCAGCTCCGCAAACCCCGCTATCTTCCAAGCCTCCGGATCGTTGGGAAACTGCGCCGCAACGTCTTTCGCTTCTTTCGCTGCCGCGGCAAACTGTTTCTGTTGCAGCAGTTGAAACGCATGTGAAGTATCGCCAGTCCCCGCCGTGTTCACAACGGGCTTGACAGGTTGCACCTCCAGCAGCGGAGCGTTTGGATTACTTCTGGCCGT
>JBGPNE010000223.1:0-5537 GCA_041487335.1 Pyrinomonadaceae bacterium | reverse complement strand
TTACGGGCCGCCCATCAAACAGGTGATCCGGCAGGCCCTGGTTCTTCATCCAACTTCGATGAATGAAGCCATCCCTATCAGCCAGGCCAAACCATGCCGAACTACGGAATTTCATAAGGCCAGTCTCCTGATTAATTTGTCAAGCAATGTGCGCACCTTGAGTTTCGACATAGACTGCATACAGCGACTGGCTGGCTGTCATGAACAAGCGATTTCGTTTCGGCCCACCAAAACATACGTTGCTACAAATCTCAGGCAGGAGGATCTGCCCGATGCGCTGTCCGTCAGGAGCTAAAATGTGAACGCCATCATAGCCCTCGCCAACCCAGCCCGCGCCCGCCCAAATGTTTCCGTCCACGTCCGCGCGAATGCCATCGGCTCCGCCGGCAAAGCTTCCATCCTTCATCTTTTGCTTCATCGAAACGAACTCGCGCCCGTTGATTAGTTTCCTTCCGTCGACCACCTCCCAGACGGTAATGTTTTTTGGCGCGCCAGTATCAGCGAGATAGAGTTTTTTATAGTCAGGAGAGAAACATAGGCCGTTTGGTTTGGCTGCTTCGTCGCTAACGATCTCCATCTTTGTGGTCCTGGGATCGATCCGATAAACGGCTTCCTTGAGGGCAAGTTCGCCTTTGTGGCCTTCGTAATTCATCATGCTGCCGTAACCGGGATCGGTAAACCAGATGCCGCCGTCCGGGTGAACGACGATGTCATTGGGCGCGTTCAAAGGCTTGCCCTGCCATTTCTCCGCAAGGACCGTGATGGTGCCGTCGTGTTCATAGCGCACCACGCGGCGACTGGCGTGCTCGCAAGAGAGCAGACGACCCTCCCAGTCAAAGGTGTTGCCGTTTGTGTTATTCGACGGACTACGAAACGCGCTTACATGGCCATCCTCGGCAAGCCACCGATGTTGGACATCGTTTGGAATATCACTCCAGACCAAATAACGGCCGCCACCGTTCCATGCCGGACCTTCTGCCCACAACATTCCTGTGTGCAGGCGCTGGATGGCGGTGTTGCCAATCTTGTATTTCGCAAACCTTTTATCCAGCACCAGGATGTCTCCGTCGGGATATCGTACTGGTGAAGCATTCTGGCGATAGTCTCGGGCTTGACCAAACGCCGCCGTGGCAAACGTGGCAGCCGCTGCACCGCTGATGAAGCAGCGCCGGCCCATTGTCGTAGATCGCGTAAGTCCGATTTTTTTCGCGTTCAACTTTTTACCTCGCTTCCTAAATACTGCCTAACCTTCGCAGGTGCGGTATCGGCATCGACGATTGCACGATCCGCTTCGCGACAAAAATCCCTTACTGTTCGTACCCCTCGACGGCCTTCAGGATACCGATGATCTGATGTTCACTGAATTTACTCTTGCACATCTTCGGTCTCCTGGCCAATCATACTCGCCCTGAAATATATATGTCCGACAAACTTTAGTTTGTCGCTCGAGTTTGGACATTTAGGGAGCCAAAAGCGTGGTTTCACATTGACCGGGCTTTTGCGTATCTTGAAAAGCGGCGTCAAGCCACCGCAGACAAAAGCGGCGTCAAGCCGCCGCACTCCAAGGAGCGGCTCAACTCTTTGGAGCAGTGCGCTGGCTTATCAAGCACCCCAGCCGGGCAGCCCGGCTGGGGACCCCGCTTCGGCAGCGCTTTGGTCGGCTGCGACTTTGTCGCTGGCTGCGGGGTGTTCAACTCCAAACTGGAGTAGCTATCCACGCCAACGACAAACTAAAGTGTGTCGGACATTATGACGCACTCGCTGCACCGGCACGTGGGGTGCTGCGGACTACTAAACCGCAGACGGGTTGGGGAACTAAGAAATATGACAGCTAACTCACTATCGTTTCTTAAGACAAGAGATCTTGCTGGGCCGCTAGCGGAGCAAGAGACAGGGAAGCTTGCCGGTGAGTTGGGCGAGTTGACCGGCTCGCAAGTCTACAAAAACTCGCTGGCAGCAAGTCGGCAGACGCTCTTCTTTCTGATGCGGGCCGGGAAAGGGAAAATGCTGGGTGTGCTCACTTCGTCTTCGGGCGCGGCTGGCGTGGCTCCGCAGTTTACAGGTGAAATGCAGCAGATCATGTTGCGCGGAGAAGAACTGACTCTGCGAACATGCCCAACTAGCACCGCGAATGCCGCGGCCATCCGAGCCTTATTGCCTTTTCTCGTACCCCGTCCGTTAGGGCTGCGGAAATCGGTCGGTTGTGGAGATCGTTTGGGACTGGCGACGCCGGGACATATTCGAGCCGTTCGGCACACTCGCCTCGCTCCGATACTGGCGCAGCAATCGATCCGTGAAAACGCACGAACCGGTCGCACACCGCAGGAGGTGATGGATGATGCGATGTGGTCAGTTTTTCAAGAGGGCTGGAGCGAGGGTTTTGGCGCCGATGCCGATCACTTGAAGACAACCGATGATATCGATGTCTGTGCGGCTGCCGGCTACACCTTCTACACGATCGATCCCGGCGAACAGGTAGACGATGAAGCTAATACGGCACCCCTTGATCTGCTGAAGCAAAAGGTGGCGGGGTTGCCCTGGCGGAAACTCGAAAGCAGTTGGGAAGATCTGCGCCGGCAGTTGCACGAGCAACCGATTGATCTTGGTGATTTCAACGTCTCTATAAGCGAAGAGGAGTTGCTTCGTGCGGTGGCCAAGTATGGCCGTGTCGTGGCGCACACCGCGAACATGTATCGCTACCTGCAACACGTGATGAAGGAAAGGTCCTTTGAGTTGGAGATGAGCGTAGATGAGACTGAGACAGTAACGACGCTCTCCGAACACATCTATATCGCGCACGAACTCAAACGGCTGGGCATCAAGTGGGTAAGTCTGGCGCCGCGTTACGTTGGCACTTTTGAAAAAGGTGTCGATTACATCGGAGACCTCAACGAATTTGAGCGCTCGTTTGCCGAGCATCTGGCCGTTGCCAGGATATTCGGCCCCTACAAACTAAGCCTGCACTCTGGCTCTGATAAGTTCAGGATCTATCCCATCGTGGCGCGTCTGGCGGGTGAGTTGGTTCATCTCAAGACGGCAGGAACCAGTTACCTCGAAGCATTGCGTGCTATCGCCCAATTGAACCCTAAACTCTTCCGAGAGATTGTTGGTTTTGCGATCAATCGCTATCCAATCGACCGCGCGACTTATCACGTCTCAGCCGAATTGGAGCGAATGCCTGATGTGAACGCCCTGCCGAATGACCGCCTGACAATTCTGCTCGACAACTTTCATGCACGCGAAGTGCTGCACGTTACCTTCGGCTCGGTCTTGAACCACTCAGATTTCCGAGAGCCGTTTTTTACGACCTTGCGAGCTGACGAAGAGACTTATTACCAAATGCTGGAAACACATTTTGCCAAACATCTCGCTCCATTCAGTGCGTCCTCAGTGAGCTCCGTGGCTCCGTGGTGAGTTTCTTTCGCCGTAAATTCACCAGTAAGACACGGAGGACACAAACAGGGAGACAGAAATGCCAATGATGATAGTCGACAGTCATCAACACTTCTGGCAAGTTGGCCTCTTCGATTATCCATGGATGAGCAGGGACGTTGAAGTCCTGTACCGCGACTATTTACCGTCCACACTCGAATCCATACTCCAGCGAAATCGCGTCGCCAAGACAGTTTTGGTCCAGGCGAGTAACAGCCTGGCGGAGACGCGCTGGCTGCTGAGCCTGGCAGACCAACACCCCTTCATAGCGGGAGTAGTCGGTTGGGTTGATCTGCCAGGGCCGGAAGTTGAGCGCCAATTGGATGAGTTGACCGCGCATTCCAAGTTCAGGGGCGTGCGGCATCTGGTTGAAAGTGAGCCCGCGGAAGACTGGCTGGTCCAGCCTGGGGTACTCCGTGGCCTGCGAGTGCTTGGGTCGCGTGGGGTATCTTATGACCTGCTGGTTCACCTGCGCCATCTGAAGCATGTCAAGATAGTCGCGGAGATCTGTCCTGAATTGCCTTTGGTAATTGATCACATGGCAAAGCCTCCGATCGTGCGCGGTGAACTTCACGAATGGGCACAGGAAATGAAAAAACTGGCAGCTTATGCCAACATCTATTGTAAGCTTTCCGGACTTGTCACAGAGGCAAACTTGACTGCCTGGCGCGTCGATGATTTGCGACCCTTCGTCGAATGTGCGCTTGAGTTTTTTGGACCGAAACGATTGATGTTTGGCAGCGACTATCCGGTCTGCCTGCGCGCTGCTTCATACCCCGAGGTGCTGGAGTCATTTCAGGTACTCCTAAAGGGCCTTGATGATGAAGAGCGAACCCTCATTTTTGCGAAGAACGCCTCTGAGTTTTACCGACTCTAACAAGAATCCGCGGTTGAAAAATGGCTGAGAACTACTTCATCACCGGGGCGCAAGGTTGCATAGGTTCATGGATTGTCAAGGCACTGGCAGAACGCGGCGATAGTCCAGTTGTTTTTGACCGTAGCGATGATCGGCGCAGGCTTAGTGCTATCATGGAACCGGCCGATCTTGAGCGCGTGCGTTTTATCACTGGTGACATTACCGACGCGGCTGCGGTGCACTCGGCGCTGCTGGACTCGGCGGCGCAGCGGGTGATTCATCTGGCAGGATTACAAGTGCCGGCTTGCAAGGCTGACCCGGTAACGGGGGCTCTTGTTAACGTCGTGGGGACTCTCACTGTCTTCGAGGCCGCCCGAGCAACTGGTGTGAAACGAGTGGTGTACGCCAGCTCCGCCGCTGTCTACGGTATGGGCGAAGATGGTGCGCCACTTGATGAGACTGCCATATGTGAGCCAGCCACACATTACGGAGTCTTCAAGCAGGCCAATGAAGGAAATGCGCATGTCTACTTTGTAGACTACGGGCTGTCCAGTGTTGGGCTGCGGCCGCTGACCGTATATGGGGTAAATCGCGATACAGGTTTAACGAGCGATCCGACGAAAGCGATGAAGGCCGCGGTGTTGGGCCGCCCCTTTCACATTCGTTTTAGCGGTGCAACCGATTTTCAATATGTGGCAGACACAGCCACCGCATTCATTACCTGCGCGGACGTCGCCCCGGAAGGCGCGCACGTCTTCAACCTTCACGGAGAAACGGTTAAGGTGGAACGCATTGCTCGGATTATCAATCGACAATCAGCAACTGACCGCGAGCTGGTTACCTTTGGCGGACCGCCCATTCCGATCGCGCCGGCGATGAACGACGCCGCAATCCGCCGTGTGATCGGTGCCCTGCCGGCAACGCCGCTCGAGACTGGCATGCGGGAAACGATGCAGCGATTCACGGCGCTGCGCGATGCCGGGCGGTTGGATATAAGTGATATCAGTCAGGAGTAGAACAGCCGTAGCGAGGTTTCGGGTTGAACGCTTCGACAATTACCGACAACAGCAGCTCCAGAGCGGACGCTGGCCCAACGATGCGAGCCGGCGTGCTGTGGGACATTGGACGAATCGCCGTGCGTGATGTCCCCCGTCCCCTGGTCTCGCCCCGCGATGTGTTGGTGCGCGTGTCGGCAGTGGGGCTTTGCGGCACGGACGCACACATCTTCGCGGGCCATGCCAACTACAAC
>JBGPNE010000222.1:0-5549 GCA_041487335.1 Pyrinomonadaceae bacterium | reverse complement strand
CTAACGCCAATCGTCGATTACGTAAGCTCCGGCACGGCAGTATCCAGGGTCTTCCATGAGACGCTTGCCAACACCACGATCCCAGTAGTCGGGATGGATTGTCAAAGGGCCAAAAAATCCCACGCTGCCCCAGTTAGTGCCGAAATTGGTGCCAATAAGTTGTCCTTCAGTCTTTGCAGCAAAGGCAGCCTTTGAATCTCTTGTCCAGCGCGTGTAAACGTAATCTGCTCCCTGGTGGAACTGGGCCGGATCGGGAATACCGATAAAGGTGGAAAAGGCGAGTCGAAAGATACGATCGGCCTCGCCCAGATCTGCTTCTTGCAGATGCTCAACTGAGATCGCTATTGCTTCTGTCGCTGGTTTTTGAGCTGACATCTTAGCCAAAGCGCCGCTCTCCTAAGGCTGAGAACGGCACTTCGTTGATAACGCACGATCCATTGAATTGACAACTCTCCGCCTTATCTGCCTTTAGGTTCCAGGACTAACTCCCGGGCGAGACGGTCACCCATCACCTCGCGAATTTCTGAACGATCTTTGTAGCCCTGCATCTGCTTCTCGTCATTGCCAATCATTTTTTGGGCGAGGGCGTCCGCCTTGTCCTCATTCCCTTCCATAGTAGCGAGGTTTTTGTACTCGGTCATTAACATCAGGTTCCACTCGCCCGGACTGTGGCCTTCAACCGACAGAACCTTGTAGGAGAGAATAATCCCTTCCTTTTTCGAGGCCTCCTGATTGGCCTTCCACGGTCCAGCCAGATAATTCAGATAAGCCGTGTCCATGCCGGGCTTCATTCTGATAAACGCGATGCTCCACACCGTGCCGTTGTGGTATGGTCGATTGACTTGAGCAAACACCGAGAAACCAACGATCAATACCAGCACTACTAGCGAGCCTGTGACTATGCGTCGGATTTTCATATTGAGCTCCTCCCCGTACAGGGTTGGGCTCTCTGGCAGCGGGTACGGGGAATCTCGCCGTCGAAAGCCATGTGCGCGGCAATCGGAGGATTGCTGCACGGATTGAAATGAAACTTTGGTTTTGCGGGCGGAATCTATGAGAAAACCGCAGCCGTGTCAATGGCTCGTGCAGTTCTCAAGCGGGAAGTCCCTTCCTGGCAATCGTCTCCATCGCATCGCAGAAGCGATCCAGCTCGCCGAGGGTCGTGTAAACGTTGGGCGTGATGCGAATTCCCTCAAACTCTTCGTGAATTATCGGCGTGGTAAAGATTCGATGTTTGTCGAATAGATAACTACCGATGGCCGATTGGTTCATGCCTTCAATCTGCACATTAGCAATGGCGCATGATTGCTTTTCGTCAAAGGAAGTATTGAATCGTATTTTCGGAACATCTTTGAGCCGGTTCATCCAGTAGCGCGAAAGATACCTCAGGCGCGCTTCTTTGCGCTTGCCGCCGATGCCGTTGTGGAAAAGGAGGGCTTCGCCAATGGCGAGTTTGGGTGCGGCTGAATGCGTGCCGATCTCTTCAAACTTCCGTATGTCAGCGGCTTGTTTTGACTCGGCAGCCATCAGCGGCCAAATCTTTTCAATCTTGCTTCGCTTGACGTAAAGCATTCCGGTTCCTTTCGGCGCATACAGCCATTTATGCAAGCTCGTGCCGAAGTAATCACAGCCGAGGCCCTTCTGTTTGAAGTCAAACTGCCCGAATGAATGCGCGCCATCTACTATTGTCTCGATCCCTCTTGCTTGCGCCATTTCACATACTGCTTTCACCGGAGTGATCTGGCCTGTGATGTTGATCTGATGCGCAATGAGAATCAGGCGTGTGCGATTAGTGATTCCTCTTTCAAATGCGGCTGTAATCTCATTCAGATCCCGCGGCGGGATGGGAATCTTGATCAGCTTGAGTACGAGGCCTTCACGCTTTTCGCGCTGGCGGAGAGTTGTCAGCATGCGCGGGTAGTCTTGAGTGGTAGTAAGAATCTCGTCGCCGGGTTTGAAGTCTATGCCCATGAGCAGAACTTCGAGGGATTCGGAAGCATTGCGCGTGATGGCGATCTCTTCGCGATCGCAGCCAAACATCTCGGCAAGCCCGGTACGAATGGTTTCCGACTGCGGCTCCAGGATCTGCCACATTGTGTAAGCGGTGGCGTCTTCCTGTTGCCAAATGTAACGAACGAGCGCTTCGGTCACGATGCGCGGGCTGGGCGAGACGCCGCCATTATTCAGGTTGATGATGCCGCGGGTGACTGTGAAAGCATTTTGAATAACAGCCCAGTAGTCTTCGTCCATTGCCGCCTGTTCCGGTGTCAGGTGGGCAATGCTTTTGGTCGCCGCCTGAATCTCTTTCAGCAGTGACGCTATCGTGGACGATGAAAGCGCAGCAAGTCCGAGGCCTTTGCCGGCGAGGTGCAGGAAGTTGCGGCGGGAAGGTCCAGGATCAAACTGTACAAGGGGATTGTTCATAAGTATTCTCGCCTTTCCGTTCGTGGGAGAACCAATCAGCACAAGCTCGACGTATCGCCCGAATGCTATTTCGAGTTTCCCCGTCATGATCTTCTTATGTCAAGAGAATTGTGAGCGATTCAACCAGCCCGCGCTAGCGGGCGGCAGAATGTAGCCCCGCGCGTAGCGAAGCGGAGCGTGGGGAAAGCAGGGCAAATAAGAACCAAGCCTGCGAAGCTGGCGACAGAAGCCTATCCCCACAAATGGGCTTCATCAAACTCAATACGATGTGCGCGTAACAGAGCCTTGAATTCTTCCTCGAACGATGTCTTACGATGATGTTCTTCCTGGTTGCGAATGTATCGCCGCACGCGCTCAATCTGAGATTCACTAACAGTAAAAGCACCATAACGAGCTTGCCAGCCAAAGCGTCCAGCGGTTTGCCTGCCAGCCCAGCCGGATGAGTTTGACTTCAGTTTGCTCAGAAATTCGGAAACGGAGATCGTTGGTTTCAGTTTGACCAGCAGATGAACGTGTTCGGGCATTCCATTGATCTCGAGCGCGATTCCACCCAGACCACGCACGGTCCCGCCCAGGTATTCGTGGAGCCGAGGGCGCAGCACCTTTGTAATTAACGGAGCTCGCTCTTTCGTTGCGTAGACAATGTGATAGAGGAGGTTTGTATACGACATCGCTGAGGACCTCTGCCGCCTGCTAACGCAGGCTCGCGTCTTCGTTTTTGACTTCTAACCCCAGGCTCCGCTGCGCTTCGCCAGGGGCTACATGCTGCCGCGTGCTTCGCACGCTCGTTGGCGCTTTGCGTGAAACCTTGTTTTGCCTGCCCTCTTTTCGCGTCTACGCGCTCATGCAGCCGAGACCCCGCTCTGCCAGTAGTCACGGGATCTGATAAACAATCTCGCCGCCGATCACGGCCATCACACATCGAGTCCTCAGAATATCCATTTCGGGAATCTTCATGATGTCGGCGGAGAGGATTGTGAAATCAGCGAGTTTGCCAACTTCAATTGAGCCGCGCAACTTCTCTTCAAACGCCGCGTATGCAGGCCAGATGGTAAACATCTTCAGTGCTTGTTCGCGCGATACAGCCTCTTCCGGATGCCAGCCTTCGCCCGAAAAGCCTTTTTGATCCTTGCGCGCAACCGCCGCATAGAACTCAATCATCGGCTCACCGCGCTCGACCGGTGCATCTGATCCGCCCGGCACGACTACGCCTGACTTGATAAAACTCTGCCATGCGTAAGCTCCCGCGAGCCGTTTCATTCCCAGTCGGCTCGGCGCAAAGTGCAGATCGCCGATGGCGTGCGACGGTTGCATCGAGGGAATTACACCGAGTTTCGCGAAGCGTGGAATGTCCGCAGGATTTACGATCTGCGCATGCTCCACACGCCAGCGCGGCTCAGCGATCTTCCGCTGATCCGTCGAGACGGCATTGAAGGCTTGTTCATATTCGTCAAGAATGAAGCGATTGGCGCGGTCACCGATCGCATGTGTCTCCACCTGGATTCCTTGTCTCAGTGCTTCTTTGAGCATCGGCAACAAGTCTTCTTCTTTCACAGTCAAGAAGCCCGAAGTGTCGGGAGCATCTGAATAAGGCTCAAGCAACGCGGCACCGCGCGAACCCAGCGCGCCATCAGAGACAACTTTGATCGTGCGCACGGTAAAGCGATTCTCAAAAGCACCGACGATCGGTCCCTCTTTGATTAACCGTTGGGCATTCGGGCCTGGACCATAGACGGCTTTGTAAATGCGCAGCTTGATCTTTCCCTCACCATAGAGCTTTTTGTACAGATCTACGTCCTGATAACTCCCACCAGCATCCTGAATCTGACACCATCCGAGTTCCAGGTCTCGCTTCACGCCAAGAATGATTGCGCGCTCCGCATCCTCAGGAGCTGTTGGCGGGATGTGGCGGCGCACCAGATTTTGAGCTGCGTCGAGCAGCATGCCATTTGGCTCTCCAGTCTGTTTGTCTTTCGAAACTTCGCCGCCGAAGGGATTGGGTGTGCTCTTATCGATAGCGGCGATTCTTAGCGCTGCGCTATTCACGACGGCGCCGTGACCGTCGGCGCGCGTGAGAATCAAAGGATTGTTAGGCGCAACTTTGTCGAGGTCCCAGCGAGTGGGAAACACTGGCGGCTTCCAGAAAGTTTCAATCCAGCCGCGTCCCGTTACCCATTCACCCGGCTTAGCCTGATCGACACGCCCTCGCACCTTTGTCAGGAAATCCTCCAGACCGGTTGTGCCTTCAAGGTTAAGCGTCATCTCGCGGAAGCCAACTCCGGAGAGGTGATGATGCGAATCAGTCATGCCCGGCAGCACTGTGTTGCCGTGGAGATCAACCACGCGCGTGTTCTGGCCGACGTACCTTTGTACATCGCGATTTGATCCCACAAAGACAATGCGTTCGCCCTTGAGCGCCACTGCTTCGGCCCTGGGCTGGTGCTCGTTCACAGTGTAGATGTTGCCATTTTTCAGAACGAGATCTGCAGTTTCAACCCTTATGGTCATGCCCGCTAGACTGAGCAGCAAGAGGATCCCTATTACCGACAGAATTCTCATCGTTTTCCTTCTTTGACGGGTTCCGTGGACATTGACGATTCAGTGTTTGAAGAGCGGAAAACTTATATCATATTGCGCCATTGGCGGTCACAAGGCTCGGTCGAGTAGACAGGGTGCTCTCAGACTGGGGGTGACAGGCACCATCATCTGATTGCCGCCCTGTCCCTCACAGAACCGGACAAGCGGATTTCCCAACATCCGGCTCTTCAGCCCTCGTTCAGGGCCGGCAAGCGGCGAAACGGATTCAAGTGGTGAACAATCTTAACCGACGGCCACCCCACCCAAGCGAGCGCATCTTTGAAATGCTCCCAGTTGTAACTTCGTCGTTGGCTTTGCCGATTCAGCCATTTGTACATGAGTTGCATGACTTGGTGTCTGACGAGGTGGCACATCTCACTGTTGTCCGTGATGGCGTAGTAGTTGAGATGCCCGGCGAGTTTCAGTTTGGCTTGCCGTAAGAGCTCGCCTTTCTTGAGTCGGCTACGCTCCCGTTGCAGCCATTCTTTCGTCTCTTTCAGCTTGGCGCGATACTTCTTCCCCGAGGTCTTCCGTTTCACTTTGAAGTG
>JBGPNE010000221.1:0-5558 GCA_041487335.1 Pyrinomonadaceae bacterium | reverse complement strand
TTCCATTTGCCATTTTTCATTTGACATTTACCATTTGCAGTTCATCGCTGAAGAGACAAAACTCGTTCAGCCGGGTAGCTTTATTAAAATGGTGCTGCGGAGGGAGGCTGAAACACTGGATAGTACTTAACTCTGCACTGCCATTGATAAATGAGAAATGTCAAATGAGAAATGGAAAATTATGGAAAATGAAAAATGGGAAGCAACATTTCCACAATTATTTGAGACTTCTCATATTTAGAAGCAATACCCGGAATCCATGTCCAACGGCAAACGAATCGTTCTAACCACGTTCGGCTCGTATGGTGATATCCATCCCTACATGGCCATCGCGATGGAACTGCTGGAGCGCGGCCATCATCCGCTGATCGCGACCAGTGAACTGTATCGCGAGAAGATGCAAGTCGCCGGCTTCGATTTTGTTCCCGTGCGTCCGAACATTCCGCCGCCTCAGGAACAAGATTCAGTGATGATGGAAAAGGTCATGGAGCCGAAGACAGGAAGCAAATTTCTCTTGAACGAAATACTTTTTCCCTATCTCCGCGAAGGCTACGACGATCTGTTGCAGACCGTAGAGGGAGCCGACCTGCTGCTCACTCATCCGATTACGTTCGCCGGTCCGCTCGTCGCTCAGAAGACAGGCATCCCCTGGGTTTCGAGTGTGCTGGCGCCGGTCTCGTTCTTCTCGGCTTACGATCCACCGGTGCCGCCTTTCTGGCAATGGATGAGGCATATTAAGATCTTTGGACCGCGTGTCGTAACTGTTTTTTCCAGGCAAATCATGAAGCTGTATTCGAATGAGTCCTATAACCTGTTTCGCGACGAACTTGGTTTGCCTGACCGAGGCAGCCCGGTCTTTGCAGGACAGCATTCACCTACGTTAGTGCTTGCTCTCTTTTCGAAGTTGTTCGCGCAGCCGCAACCGGATTGGCCGCCCCAAGCGCGCGCTACGGGCTTTGCTTTCTACGATGGTCGCCGAGAGCTCGAGATGCCGCGGGAGTTATCGAGGTTTCTCGATGATGGTCCACCACCGATTGTTTTCACGCTGGGCTCCTCGGCGGTGTGGGTCGCGCGTGACTTCTACCGCGAGAGCATCGCGGCCGCGAAACTGCTTGGTCGTCGCGCTGTGCTCTTGATCGGCGACGATCGCAATCGTTCGACTGAGCCTTTGCCGGCCGAAGTGATTGCGGTCAACTATGCACCCTACGAAGCCTTACTGCCGCGCGCGTGCGCGATGGTTCATCACGGTGGCGTGGGCACAACTTCCGAAGGTTTACGCGCCGGTGTCCCCACGCTTATTGTCCCGTTTGCTTTTGACCAATCGGATAATGCCGCTCACGCCGAGCGACTGGGAACCAGCCGGACACTCTATCGAAAGCAGTACTTTGCCGGCCGGGTCGCAAAAGAGCTTGATGTTCTCTTGAGCCGGCCGCAGCATGCAATCAAAGCAAAAGCGGTTGGCGAGCATTTGCGGACTGAGAAGGGGACAGTAGTCGCCTGCGATTTGATAGAAGAAATTCTACATGGCGCGCGAGGATCGACAAGGTATGCGAAAGAGAAAGCGAAGAACTGACTTATGCTGCTGGTAATTGATGTCGGAAACACCAACACCTCTCTGGGCGTGTATCGCGGCCCTGGACTCGTTGCTCACTGGCGTCTGACAACGAATCGCGCGCGCACCGTGGATGAGTATGGCGTCCACGCGCGCAACCTGTTTCATCTCGCCGGCCTCGATTTCAAAGCGATTGACGCAATTGCGATCGCCTCGGTAGTGCCGCCGCTCAATTACACGCTGAAGACAATGGCGGAGACCTATTTTCATCTGACGCCCCTCTTCGTGGACCACACAACTAACACAGGACTCAGGATTCTCTACGAACCGGAGTCAGACGTGGGCGCCGACAGAATCGTGGATGCGGTGGCCGCGATTAATAAATACGGAGCTCCGTGCATCATTGTTGATTTCGGAACAGCCACAACTTTCAATGCGATTAACTCGGACGGCGCATACGTTGGCGGCCTGATCACCCCCGGAATCATGATTTCATCAGACGCTCTGTTCGAGCGAACCGCGAAGTTGCCACGGGTGGACATCAAGCGGCCGCAGAAAGTGATTGGCTCATCGACAATCACCGCAATGCAGTCGGGTCTTTATTATGGATACGCAGGATTGGTAGACGGTGTATTGCAGAAGATGATCGAGGAGATGGGAGGGGCGCCCCGGGTTGTGGCGACCGGTGGTCTCGCTCCTTTGATCGCGACAGGTTCAGAGCTTATCGAACTGGTAGATGATACGTTGACGCTTGAGGGGCTACGGTTGGTGTATGAACGCCAGCAATAGTTTCAAGTTTCAAGTTTCAGGTTACAAGTTCGAATCCAAGATCGCTTGAGACCTGAGACCTGAGACCTGAAACCTGATTTGAATTATTTCAATTACTTTACCGAAATTGAAGACGCATTTGTCCGCCGCCGCGGAAGGCATCTCCTCTTGAGTCCTATGGATTGGGCATTGATTGAGAGTTGGAAGGGGATGAACATTCCGCTCCACGTCGCTTTGCGCGGGATCGAAAGAGCGTTCGATTCGTGGGAGGCTAAACCGCGGAAGCGGACCGTCAAGACTCTTCTGTACTGTCAGGAAGAAGTAGAAGCCCAATACGCCGAATGGATCGAATCTCGTGTAGGCGCCGGCCCTCAGGAAGAGAGAGAAGATGAAGCCGCATCGCGCGGCGAGAATGAGCAGCTTCCATTTCGCCGTTCAGCAATCCTCGAGCACTTGCACCTGGGCCGTTTGGCTCTTTTGGAGCTGGGAAACGAAAGAAAGCAAGCTCATGAGGATGATTTTTGCGAAGCTCTTTTTCGCGCAGCCGGCTTACTGGAGGAGTTAGAATCAGAATTTAAAGAAAGCTCGTCCCCGAATGCCCAGAAATTGGAAGACTCACTGACGGGCTTGGAAAGAATGTTGAGCGACTCGATTCTTTCGGTTGTCCCGTCAGGACAGCTTGATGCACTAACGAGCGAAGTAGAAGGACAGTTGCGGCCTTATCGCAATCACATGGAGCGGGCGGTTTACCAACAGACAAAAGATAACCTTCTGCTGAAGCGCCTGCGGGAGCAGTTTGCCGTGCCGCGTCTCAGCTTGTTCTATCTCTGACAATTAAAAAGCACATGCATCCCGCAGTCAGCAAGGTACAAGATGAGCCGCTAAAAACTCTCGAGGTCGAGATAGAGCGGATCTTGCCTGGAGGTGTGGGCCTGGCACATGGAGAAGGCCTGACGCTCTTGGTTTCGCTCACGGCGCCGGGTGACGTTGTGCGCGTTCAGGTCGATCGCGTTCGCGGCAAGGTGGCGTTTGCCTCAGTTTTAGAAGTTATCAAGCCCTCGCCTGTTCGCGTCGAACCTCCTTGTCCCTATTTCGGTCGCTGCGGCGGGTGCGACTTTCAGCAACTGAATTACGAAGCTCAACTCAAGGCAAAGGTGGCAATCATTCGGGATTGTCTGCACCGAATCGCGCACATCGAAACTCCGCCTGAAATTGACATTCATGCGTCACCCAACCAGTGGCACTACCGTGCTCGAGCCAACTGGCAATTCGATCCGCAAACAAAACGGCTGGGTTATTTCGAGCGTGGCTCTCATCGAGTTTGTGATGTTGAATACTGCGCTGTGCTTGTTCCCGAGCTGCAGAAAACGCTTGAAGCTCTGCGCGCGCAGATCGCTCAGGATTCTTTTCGCCCTGAGCGCAGGGATATTGAGGCTGTAGCCGGTGCTGAAGCTGTCTCGCTCTCTCCGGCTTTCGCGAGCTTTCAAGCGAGCGAGGTCACTCGCACGATTGCAAACGAGATTTACTACTTTAATGCCGACGCTTTTTTCCAGACCAATCACGAACTGCTCGACAGTTTGATAACGCAGACGACAGGCGAGATTCGCGGCCAAATAGCAATCGATCTCTACTGCGGGGTAGGACTCTTCACCCTGCCACTTGCTCGCAGTTTTAAGGCGGTTGTCGGTATCGAGGCGAGTGCGACGGCTTCTCGGTTCGCCCGGCGCAATCTTCGGGACGCACAGTTGTTCAACGCACAAATCGTGACCTCGCGAGTTGGCGACTGGTTACACGATAATTCAGTTTCCTTTGCATCAGTCGATTTTGTTCTGCTCGACCCACCGCGCTCCGGTGCTGAAGACAGTGTTGTCGCAGGTATATTAGCCATGCGTCCGAGGCGAATCTCTTATGTCTCCTGCGATCCGGCCACTCTCGCCCGTGATCTCAAGAAGCTTCTCGCCGGCGGATATGCTCTTGACTCGGTGGCAGCATTTGATATGTTCCCCCAGACTAATCACGTTGAGACTGTCGCCCGTTTAAGTAGCACTTAGTAATACTAAGATTTGCTGTTTTGTCCTCACTTTGACACATGGCACTTGTTCCTCACCTTCACAGGCACGTCACTCATCCTCTGGCACTGTTCGCGGCTGCATGTGCAGCAGGTATTCTCGCCTCCCAATTGCTCTTAATCCCGGTCTTAGTTCCAGTGCTTGTGGCCGCCATGGCCTCAGTTCTTGCTTTCACAGCTCTTCTAAAACAGAGCACAATCGTCTCTGCAATCTTACTAACTCTTGCAGTCCTCTTTACTGGCGCATCGTTAGCTTCGCTGGAAAAGCAGAATGTCCGCCCAGACAGGCTGAAGCGTTTGCTGGACGAAGGAACGATCGCTGTGGGCGATCCCGTTGAGCTAGCGGGCGTGATGGACCGTGCTCCGGAGTTTGCTCCTGAAAGCTTCTATCTCACGTTGCGAGTTGAAAGGATCAGATTCCGCAGTATTGAGCGAAACGCATCTGGAGCAGTCAGGCTTCTCGCTCCGCTGAATAGCGAGAGAATTGGGCAAGAATATGACGCGCTCGAGCTGCGCTACGGAGCGCGCATTCGCGTCATGACCGAGCTGAATCGCGCTGACAACTTCCGCAATCCGGGCGTCTCTTCGTTTACAGAATACCTGGACCGCAAAGGTTACGACGCGACCGGTTTCGTAAAGAGTCCGTTGCTCATCGAGCGTCTCGATGACGACCCTGTATTTCTTCCATTAGCCTGGCTTTACGAGTGGCGCCGAAAGCTCGAAGAGCAGATCAATTCACGCTTCGCGCCCGAGACAGCCGGCGTGCTCGATGCCGCTTTGCTAGGCAATCGTTACTACCTCTCGCACACAACCGCCGAGAGATTTCGCGAGGGCGGAACATTTCACGTGCTTGTCATTAGTGGCCTGCACATTAGCTTTATTGGCGGTCTCGTGTTCCTGCTTGCGCGTCGGATTACGAAGAAGAGGGGCTTGCAGTTTGTTCTGTCAACGACTGTGTTGTGGTCTTACGCACTTGCGGTTGGGGCCCAGAGCTCCGTGGTTCGCGCGGCTTTTATGTTCACGATAGTCACGTTCGCGCCCATTGTCTCTCGTCGCGCCGCTTCCTTGAATGCCCTGGGCGCCGCCGCGTTGGTATTGCTCGTCTGGCATCCGGGTGACCTGTTTGATCCGTCATTTGAATTGACGTTTCTGTCTGTGGTGGCGATTGTC
>JBGPNE010000220.1:0-5563 GCA_041487335.1 Pyrinomonadaceae bacterium | reverse complement strand
CCAAGGAAAATTTTATGTTCTGCCGCAATCTCCCCAGCAATTTAAGCAGTTGCTGATGGTGGCCGGATTAGAAAAATATTTTCAAATTGCCAGATGTTTCCGCGATGAGGACCAAAGAGGTGATCGTCAGCCGGAATTCATGCAATTGGATATGGAGATAAGTTTCATTGAACGCCTCCGAGAGCGTTTAAAGGTCAGGTGCCGGTTATCAGGTGGCGGGTGTCAGGGCCGGGTGCCAGGTCATAGATCCTGGTTTGTAAAACTTCTAGACTGCGACTATGGCTCAACTAACCGACACCGGGCACCCGACACGTGTTTCGCTTAGTTCTACGGCGACTTCTCACGCATGCCTCGCTGAAGAATATTCTGAATCTCCAGCGCATTTGGCATGCCCATGAGAGTTGCCGGGCTCAATCCAAATGGTCCACCTTCAGTATTAGCAGCGAACGTAATGCTGTCACCTTGCGCATAAGCGTAAGCAAGGGTCGGCGGCATGTCAGCGGCCATCGCTTTGATCGCCTGCTGCTGTTCCTGGGGCAGATTGCCCGCGGAGTTAGCTATGCGTTCCGCGAATGGCTGCACCAGGGGAGCCAGGTTGTGATAGAAGACCGCTGAGAAGTTTGCATTACCATCAGCAGGCAAGCCGGCAGTGAAACGCGACGAACGCAACAATGTGTACCCGGCTTCTTGTGATCTCACCGACCGCTCGACCAACGCCCGGCTCGGGCCAACAACCATATAGCCGTTCACATAGCTGTAGTTCACTTCTACGCCAAAGTCCGCGGATCTCAAGGTGTAATAGGTTCGACCAGCAATTTCCGCGCGATCCCACACCAAGCCGGATTTTCCAAACTTTGCCGCCTCCTTGTTGATTTCGCCAACAACGCGCTCCAGAGTTTGCTGTAGATGCTCAGAATCGTTTACTTCAAAGACCATCTTCCACGAAGGTGTGGGAAGAATTGGACCATCGATTGCAAAGGCAAACTCTCCACCAAGTGGCGCGGCAATGTCTTTGCGGATGTCGAGCCCGTGATCGGCCTGAAGCTTATCCAGATTCTGTCGTAGATCAGGCGAAACCGTCTCAACAACCCCGAGCAAATCATCAACCAGCGAGACTGGATTCTTCACCACGAATCCGGCCACGACATTCGCGTCCGGTGAAATGTACTCGAGCGATCCCATCGGCCCAGGCGCCGCCAGCCAGGAAGGAATGCCACGCTGAGCTTCGTTAAATGAAAGGGAGGCCTGAGTATGCGTCTTCCCTCCACTGTCTTTCTGATCGAGGACAAAGTATTTGACGCTCAAGACCCCGAGCTTCCTCAACGCTTCTTCATGCTGCTCAGCGTTTGCGCCATTTGCGCGCTCGGACTTGGTCTGCATGATAACGCGCTCAAGATTAGCGGCGACAACCAGACCGGCTCCTTCTTGATAGACCCGGGCTATACGCTGATGGAAAGGAGTCGCGGTAAAGCTGCTCGTTCCACCTTTCTGAAGTGAGTTCGCCAGGTCCTGAAGCTGCTGTAATTTCGGACTAGCGGCAAACAGATCGTTCTGGATCCAAACGAATAAATCTTTGTTCTCTTTCGCCGGCTCGGCAGTAGCCGCAATTGCCAGCGGATCATCAACGAACCGAATCGAGGGTCCTTCGGTTGAGCTTTTGACATACTTCACAACTTGTTGCTCAAGAAACTGCCGGAACCCAGCGGAGTTTTTCAGCTCGGCAAGCACAAGCGCAGGAACGGGCTGACCCTTCTCGTCCATCGAGACGGAAACCGCAATCTCATCTCCGAGATAATCCCCAAACTCGCCGATCGTGCCGATCACTTGATCCATGTTGGGGCGGTTGTGCCCGGACCGCTCCCTCTCCCACCAATCGCGGAGCGCAGCATTCTGGTTGATACGCTCCTGCATGATCCGATGCGACTCGGCGATACTTGAAGTAAGATTCGGTAACGCTGCATAAACCACTGTGTTCTCGGGCATAAGGTCCAGCAGATGCGTCGAATTGCGCACTCCGGGCTGCGCTACCCTGTTCAAGTCTTTGCTCAGTGAAGCAAGGGCCGCAAGCGTTTCGGCATAACGAGCAGCCTTACGACTCCAGGCAACCTCGTCTTTTACGGAAATCATTTCGATGGCCCGACTTGTTGTAGCCTGCTCTCCGGCGCGCAGTACGCGTTCGCTGCCTGCGTGATCCATGTGGACCTCGCCTTCAATCACTGAAACACGTGAGCCTTTCGTGCCGCTGTTGACGGAAAAGACTGTGCCCGTAACCGACACGAGCGAATCGCCGCTATCGACAAACAAATGTTCGTTTCGTTGCTTCGCAGCTTCAACGACGATCGCGCCTCGGTTCAGATGAATTGTTGTGCCTTGCGCATTCCTGGTGAGGGAAAGCTCCGATCGATCTTTCATCTCGATCATCGACCCATCACCAAGGCGTATGAACGCATGCGCATCTTTCGCTGTACGAATACGCTCGCCCCTTTGCAGCTTCTCTCCAGCATTAACAGGCAAGCTACGAGTGTCAGCGATCTGATAGACCTGGCCCTCGGCGGCTTGCACGGTAGCTTCAAACTCACCACCAAACGGGGCATAACGCTGGATGAAAGGAAGCGCGAGCAAACCAAAACCGATAACCAGCACCGCGGCAATTCCCCAGCGCAAAACGACCGGTTGAATTCTGTAACGCGGGGTTATTGCCGCCGTCTTCTTCGGCGCAACGTTGCGTGAACGTGCTTCCTTCATCGCCTTGCGGCAGGGAATGCACTCATGCGTGTGATCCACTAACAAGAGAGAGCGAGCTTCAGACAAACTGCCGTTCAGGTAAGCCGGAATGAGTGACTGGAAATCCGCACAGCTCTCAATTCGATCAACTGCGGCGGCTTGAGTAGTGAGCGCGTTATTCAGTCCAGCGGTTTCAATGTTTTCAGCGGAGAGGCGCGCCCAAACACGCTCTGCCGCCGTGTTAACCACCGCAGACGAGATCTGCTCGTTCCGAATTTCGGCGGTCGCTCTGTCGAGGATGTTGTCAAAATCGCTATTGCTTTTCATGATGTTTCTCCAGATAGTGCCCAATCTCTTTTCGTAATTTTGTGCGCGCACGATGCAGGACTACGCCAACTACCATTTTCGAAGTGCCGAGCATCTTCGCAATCTCTTGATTGTCGTAGCCTTCGTAATAGCGCAACACGAACATCTCAGACGCCGTTGGTCCCAGGCGGGCAACCGCCTGCCGGATCAGTGTCTGTAATTCCTGATCCGCCTGCTCTGTTTCGGGATTCTTAAAACTGCTGACGACCGCGTCTGATCCTATGTCTTCCAGTCCAACCGATTTGGACCTGGTGCGGCTACGCAAGAGGTCCAGCGCAGCGTTAATCGCCGCGCGCGACAGGTAGGCTTCCGGACGCTCGGAAAGTGGGTAGTTCTCATGGCCCTTAACCAGGCGCAGGAAGACCGTTTGCAGCACGTCCTCTGCATCAGCAGCGCTGCCGGTGATGCGATGTGCCGCACGAAAAACGCGTTCGTGATGCGCTCGGAAGAGGGTTTCAAGCTCCCCCGGAGGGTCTGGAACTGGTCTCAAACTTCTAATGGCTGCCTGCACGTTGCCCTCCTGAAAAATTGTCTCCAGTAAGTAAACGTGCTTCAGGAGCGTTTATTAACAGCGGTGCAGCAGAATAGTTGGAGTTTGCTTAAACCCTTTAGCCAAATAGCTCAAATGGTCTGGATACAATGGCTGAAATGGTAATGGAGGCTGGATGGTATGGGAAGCCTTTGACAGGAAGGAGCAGGAACTAGCAGTAAAACGATCCACCAAATCACACGAAATAACTCGAAATAGGGACATCTATTTCGTGCCGCTTCGTGTAGTTTCGTGGATCGTGTTGATTTTCCAGATGTCTGCTAGAAGCGGCCGGCATGCGCGGCTGCTTCTGTATTTTAGTGGAATGGCGGGGAGCCGCTTCAACGTGCGGCTGGCTGGATCGATGGTAACGCAAACAGACTCCAGTGCTGTCACTCCCAGGAATGGCTCGGCATTATCCGGACCGAAAATTACGCGGCCGGCAGTGATTTCGGCCATAAAAGCAATCTCAACAAGGCCGAAGGGATACTCCTCAACCGTTCCATTTGCGAGTTCATAGGCTGTTCTGCCAACTAACGACCTAGCAAGATCAAGATACCGGCGACTATGGCGACAACCGCCAAAACTGTTGAGACCGTGGCGGAGAGCCTCATATTGAGTAGCGGCAACAAGCCTGTGAGAATGAGCCAGACGCCCAGCAAGAGCATTCCCAAATTTCTGCTTCCTAAAGTGTTGGTTAATTTCATTCGTCCGCTCCTTTAGTGTTAAATGGATCACACTGGCGGGCCCTCGCTCGCGTCAAACTCTTCCATCTCCTTTTGCCACTCCGAACCCATGCGGCTCTGCAACAGCCGCACACAACGATTCCAGCGAAGGATCGCATCATCGTTGTTTGGGGGCCTGATCTTTTCAGCCTGCTCGAAGTAGTTCATCGCCTCTTCGAAAATCGGTAGCACCGTATGAGGGAGACGCCCAGCGCGAAGCTGCGCCTTTGCCTTCCGTTCCTGAAGAATGCCCAGGTAATAGACCCGCTTGTAAGTGTCGCTGAGACTCCTAAAAATTGATTCCGCTTCCGCGTAGCGATCAGAGATATCACCTGTGAATTGATCGGTGATTGCAAGGCCCAGCAAACGCAAGGCTGCCTGATTGTCGGACTCCAGCGACAGAATGTCGCGGCAAATCGACTCGGCCTCACCGGGCTCGTTCAAATAGCGATAAACCTCAGCCTTGGAGATCGCTTGAGCAATACCCGCGTTTGAGATCGGTTTCAAGTGTAGGTCCACGTGTCCTCCCTTCTAAAAGGCAAGTAAGCAGTAGGCAGTGGGCAGTAGGCAGTAGGCAGGAGCGGATCTGACCACTACCACTGAAGATTGAGTGTTGCTGCTTCCTGCTTCCTGTCTCCTGCCTCCTGCCTCCTGCGTATCACTACTGACTACTGACTACTGACCACTGCCTGCTGGCTACGGTTCGTTACACCTCAACCTCAACGCCGCCATCCTCGACTCGAGTGTTGTATTTTGTAACTCCTCGAGCGGCAGGCGGACCAAGTACGTCTCCAGTTGTGAGGTCAAAGACCGCTCCATGCCAGGGACAGGTAACGCGCGTGCCTTCCAGTTCACCTTCTGACAACGGCCCGCCAACGTGGGTGCAAGTGTCGTCGATGGCATGGAATGAGCCATCAATATTAAACAGCGCGATCAGCTTGTCACCCGCTTCGACTACCTTTTCCTGACCAGGCCCGATCTCATCGGCCCTGGCTACCTTTACAAACTCTCCCATGACTGCCTCCAGTAGTTCCGAAAAGAGATGGCTATTCCTTTCTGTGGCGCTTGATCTTGCGCAGAAACCAGCGAATAGGGTCGTAATAATCGTCCACCACACGTTCCTTGAGAGGAATGATCGCGTTGTCCGTGATGTGAATGTCCTCAGGGCAGACTTCCGTGCAGCATTTGGTGATGTTGCAATAACCGATGCCGAGTTCAT
>JBGPNE010000219.1:0-5566 GCA_041487335.1 Pyrinomonadaceae bacterium | reverse complement strand
ATCAGGATTCACTTCTAAGCTATAGATATGCACCAAAATCCCTGTAGCGCAACCTGCTAGTTTGCGTCGCAAACTGCCAGCTTGCGTTACGCCAAATTTAGGACACTACTGATTTTATCAAGGCACTTGCCCGCCAAGATAACCGAACCTGTCTCGAAATTCGTCAGCCGTCATGTTGCCGGCTAGAGCCATCTTGTCGACCCAGGACGGATCCTCGAAATCTTTTGCCTCGAGCCGGAGCATGTATTCACGCGCCACACGATAGCCTTCGCTTTCAACGTTTACCATTCTCACGCGCGTCTTACCCGTCCCCGGCTCTCGAATCTCGTCGAATGGCATGGGGACCATCCGTCCACCCTGAACGCTAATCATAGCTTCGGTGCCGCCGCTCAGCAGAAATCTAATCGCGCTGTAGCCCAGGTCGCGGCAGTAGGAGGCGTCAAACGGAATGGGGTCAGCGCAGCGCAGTTCGTAGCCGATGTTTTTGTTGATTACTGTAACCCGGATACCACGCTGGTTCAGGCGGCCCTGGACCTCGACCTTGACCTTGCGGGCCAGGTCAACTTCGGCAAAACGGATATTGCCGTGTTCATCTCGTTCGACATCCTGTAGCCCTTGTAGTTCCTGTGGCTCTAGTTTTTCAATGAGACCTTCGGCCAGGATTGCTACTCCAAAGTGACGGCCCATTGCGCGGCGTTTGACGATTGCCGCTTCAACGATGTCACAGATGTCGGCAAAGGCAATCGTCTCTCTACCAAACTCTTCACCGATTACTGTCAGTGTCGCCCCCGCCGCTTTGCCGATCCCCAGCGCTAGATGACCGGCTTTCCTTCCCATGGCGACAACGACATACCAACGCTTCGTCGAGCGAGCATCCTCCATCAAGTTTTGGACCAGTTCCACGCCGAGATGGCGTGCCGTCTGGTAACCAAAGGTCGGGATGTGGCTGGGGAGCGGCAAGTCGTTGTCGATTGTCTTGGGGACATGCACTACGCGTATTTGATGCCCGGAACGCTCGGCCACAAAACTCGACGAAAGCGCCGTGTCGTCACCGCCGATAGTTACCAGATGTGTGACGCCGACAGCGCGCAAGGTCTCGACCACTGCGCGCATGGACTTCTCAGAGGTGGTCGGATTATCACGCGCCGTGCCGAGTATCGAGCCTCCCTGGAGGTGTATCCGCGAGACGTCTTCAATCCGCAGTGGGCGAATCTTTGAAGTGTCCTCACGAATGAGCCACTTGAAGCCATCCTGGATGCCGACGACGTCGAAGCCTTCATTAATCGCTTCGATAGTGGCAGCCGAAATGACTGCATTGATTCCCGGGGCCGGACCCCCGCCCACTAATATCGCCAGGAGATTTTTTGCTGACATAGGCACTGTCTCACAGTCTGACTAATCTTATGATCAAACAGGAAGGATTTTACAAGCCTCCCTCACGCCTGAGTATAGGCTTCGAATTAGGTTGACAACCGTCAGAAGGCTGCTAAAGTTGCGCCAGATCAGCCTCGTCTCGTTGTCCCACGCAGCTTGCTTATTTAGGCAATCAATGAGAACGGAAGCAAAGCACTTCCTTCGTTCGATACGGGTGGCATTAACGCTTGCGTTGACGGCTGCCGTGGGCCTGGGGCTGGCGTGGTTCCCAAATAACCAGTCTGTCAGCGCATTGAAGCAGGACGATAGAGGCGCTCTTTCCATTTCAGCGTTTCCTCCAGCGCCGGTTGGCGGTCCAGGCGCGGCACAACGGCCGGAAGACCGCAGCATCACTACCGAGGCCCTTCTGCAAATACAAGCGCTGCTCACCGAGAAACAATCCCGCAATCCTGCACAACAGAAGATCGATTCGCAACTTCTCTATGCCATGAAGATGTGGCGCGGCCTCAATATTGCCGCCGGCGTCCAAACACTCGCGGTTGATGTCGGCGCTGACGATGCCGGCATGGTGACCGTGGACATCACCGCCATCGTCGATAAGCAGCTTCTAAACGATCTGGCCGGCATGGGCATAGAAGTCTCAAACGTCTTTCCTCAATACCACAGCCTGCGCGGGGTGGTCCAGCTCGATCAACTGGAGACGATTGCCAGCTTTTCTCAGGTTCGCTTCATTCAGCCAAAGCAGGAAGCCATGTTCTTGCAGACGCCGTCGCAAAGCTCGAACCCGTATGGTTCTTCGGTGCAATCAAGAGGCTTTAACGACCGCGCCGCGCAGATCCGGGCGCACATCCAGCAAACACTAACGGCCAATCCGCTTTCGCCTGCGGCCGCGCAGGGAGTGGGCAGCGTCACGTCTGAAGGAGACACGACGCACAAGGCGTTCAGTGCGCGCGGTACCTTCAACACTGATGGCAGCGGGATAAGGATCGGCGTTCTCTCGGACGGTGTAACTAATCTCGCGGCCAGTCAGGCCTCGGGTGATCTGGGCGCCGTTACTGTTTTGCCTGGTCGAGAAGGTTTTGGCGATGAAGGCACAGCCATGCTCGAGATCATTCACGATCTAGCGCCCGGGGCGCAGTTGTACTTCGCAACGGGTGGCACGGGCATCACTGCTTTCGCGCAAAACATTCGCGATCTCAGAACGGCTGGCTGCGACATTATCGTCGACGATATTGGCTACTTCGTTGAATCGCCATTTCAGGACGGACAAGCTTCAGGAATTATTTCGACAAACAACGCCGGCGTGGTCACGCAGGCGGTGAACGACGTGGTGACGTCTGGAGCCCTCTATTTCTCAGCGGCAGCCAACTCGGGCAATGAGAACGATGGCACCTCCGGGACCTGGGAAGGTGATTTCGCGGACGGCGGTGCGCTCGCCACTGCACCAGGCGGCAGTGTGCACGATTTCGATCCCACTGCCGGTGTCGCGCAGTTTAATACGATTACGTCGAGTGGAGGTCCGTTGAATCTGCACTGGTCAGATCCCCTGGGCGGTTCGAACAATGACTACGATCTATTTGTTTTGAACAGCACAGGCACTCTTGTGATTGCTTCTTCAACCAACATTCAGAACGGCACTCAAGACGCTTACGAACAATTGAATGATGCGAATCTAACCAATAATAGAGTCGTCGTTCTCCGCAAGACAGGAGCGGCCAATCGCTTTCTGCATCTCGCCACCAATCGCGGCCAACTCACTTTTAGCACCGCAGGCGAAACGCACGGCCATAATGCGGCTTCCGGTGGCTTTGGCGTCGCCGCGGTCTGCGCAAATTGCACATTTCCTTCAGTCTTCAGTTCCAGTAACACTGTGGAAACGTTCAGCTCCGATGGCCCACGCCGGATCTTCTTTAATGGTAACGGGGCGGCAATTACGCCGGGAAACCTATCATCAACTGGAGGTCTGGTGTTGCAGAAGCCGGATATTACGGCAGCCGACGGTGTGAGCGTTTCGGGTGTGGGTGGATTTCCCAGTCCATTCTTTGGCACGTCAGCGGCTGCTCCGCACGCGGCGGCTATTGCAGCCTTGATTCGATCGGCAAATCCTTCGCTATCGCAGGCGCAGATCAGAGCGGCCCTCGCTAGCACCGCGATCGATATTGAAGGGCCGGGAATAGACCGCGACTCGGGAGCCGGCATAATCATGCCTTATCCGGCGCTACAGTCGCTTGGAGGACCGGTTGTCGGCAAAGCATTCCTCGAGATGTCCGCTCTCACGCAAGCGGAAACATGTTGCAATGGCGACGGGCTGATTGAGCCCGGCGAAAGCGGTGCTCTCACCATTGCCTTGAACAACACCGGCTTGCTGGACGCCACTGGCATCAGCGCGACGTTAACAAGTTCAACCGCGGGCGTGACAATTCTGAGTGGGAACTCCGCATACCCCGACCTCGCTGCGTCAGGCGGGAGCGGCACGAACTCCACACCGTTTTCGATCTCCTTGAGTTCGAGCATGCCGCCCGATCCGAGAGTCAATTTCACGCTCACAATCAACTACTCAGGCGGCCACAGAGCATCACAGGCATTCGACTTCGCGGTTAGTTTTGGACTGAATGGAAGTTTTGAGACTGGAGATTTTAGCGGCTGGAACGTCTCTACCGCCTCAACCGGCGGCATCGGGACGCCATTTCAGCCCTGGCGAGTGAGTCCGGCAGGAGCGGGCGGTTTTCCAGAGTATGGCCTTGTTACGACATCGCCTCAAGCCGGCAACTACGATGCCTGGAACGGCTTTGATGGCGCTGGTCCAATGGAGTACAGGATGTACCGGGATGTGATGATTCCCAGCGGCGCGACTGTTTACCTTTCATGGAGAGATCGCACGCAGTGGAATTTCTGCTGTGGAGCGACACAACCTAGAACTTATGACGTTCAACTTCGCGATCCTTCCACGAATGCGGTTCTGACAACGCTCTCCACATTCTCGACGGGGACGACCGGAGGCTATCACGAGAGCGGTTGGCTCGGGCATAGCAGCAACATCTCTTCTTACGGAGGCCAGAAAATAAGAATCTATTTCGTGGAGATCATTCCTCAGGCCTTCACCGGGCCGGGGCAGATAGAGTTTGACGCGATTACGCTGAGTCCTACTCCCCCGCCCTCGCCGACACCTACGCCGAGCCCCACTCCGGGGCCAACACCCACAGGTACCAATCTTTATGGCGCCTCAAAAAGCGGTCAGCTTTTTACTATCAATCTGAGCACCGGCGTGGGCACCTTCGTCGGTAGCTTGCCGGGGGCGGGGAGCACGGAAATCGAATACGATAACCTCGGTCGGCACGCGTTTACGCAGTTTCCAGATGGTTTTTTTCAGTGTCAGGAGTTCAACATCAACACCGGCAGTGCGATAGGTCCTCCGGTCTTTAATTTTGGATCCTACACGGGGCTGGAATGGGTAGGATCGACGCTCTACGGCGCCATGATCACGAGTCCTGGCGGCGCATCTCAGCTACTCATCCTGAATCCTTTCTCCGGAACCTCTACTTTCATCGGCGCAACATTCCAAGGGCCAATTGCCGGCTTGGCCTATGACCAGCCGGCCGGGGTCATGTACGGCCTCACCGGCCACGCAGATGGGGGATCCTCTAGCCTGGTTACTGTCAATCTAGCAACCGGTGCGGCAACGGCCATCGGATCCGTCGGTTTCAACGGCGGCAGTTTAGAATTTGGACCTGATGGAAACCTTTACGCGGGAAGCGTAGGCGGTACGGGGAATCTCTACCGGATCGACAAGACTACCGGAGCGAGCACGTTGATTGGTGCGACCGGCTTCACCAATGTGACTGGGTTGACCTTGGTTATATCCGACTCTCCAACTCCGACGCCTACTCCAACGCCCACGCCGACGCCAACGCCTACTCCCACGCCAACGCCTACTCCCACGCCAACCCCGACGCCCACACCAACACCGACGCCTCCCGGGCCAAATGCCAGGATTGCTTTTCTGAGCAATCGTGATACTGGCCAGCCATTCGTTTTCGAGATCCATTCAATGAATGCGGACGGAAGCGTCCAGGCCAGACTTACAGTTAACGCCTCGGGTGGTGTCTCACCGCCTGCACCTTACTGGTCACCGAATGGGACCAAGCTCGCCTTCCAGAGTTTCAGGACAGGTAACTACGAAATCATTGTGATT
>JBGPNE010000218.1:0-5572 GCA_041487335.1 Pyrinomonadaceae bacterium | reverse complement strand
CCCGCACGGCAGGCATATTCCCACTCCGCCTCAGTCGGCAGCCGGTATTTGAAGCCGTCTCCCCGGTTGTTCAACGTGTTAATGAAACTCTGTGCGTCATCCCAAGAGACGGTCACGGGTAACTTGTCACCGCCAAAGAAAAACGGCGGCGTGTAGCCCATCGTGTGTTTCCACTCAACATTCGTCACTTCGTACCTCCCCATGTAGAAACCTGCCCCGAGCGCTACCTTGTGCACAGGCTTTTCATCAGGTTCGCCATTGCTAGATCCCATCATGAACTCACCGGGTGGAATGTAGACCAATTGAATTCCGTCCTTGCTTTGCACCAACGCCGGCGGCGTTGACTGTGCCGGCTCCTGGTTGAGTCCCCGAATGCCTTGCAGATTCTGTGCGCTTAAACGCGGCGCCGGCAATAACGGAAGTGCCAGGCACAGGAGAGCGAAGAGCTGGGCCAGTAACAATAAGTGGAAACGAATCGAGCAGGAGAAAAGGTGAGTCATGCAAGCGCCTACGCGCTTCTCCTTCCGTCCGTCCTCCGTCTTCTTTCTTCTACACATCGTGCATCACTCTCCGGGAACGGATTCCCTCTGACTTTCCCTCTAAGTACCGCAACCCAGAGAAACCGAGAGGGAACGCATGATGACACAAATCAGCGCATTTGCTAGGAGACACTGCGAATATTGAAGCTGTCAACCCACGCGGGCACCGACCTGATAGCTGATAGCCACCCAGAACGACGCCCAGGCGAAACCGCTGACGAGACTCAGCGTACTGTATTTCTTCGCTGGCACCCCCGCTGTTGCGCACACCAGCGGGATCGTGATTCTCAATCCTGCGGCGAACCGAGAGAGCAACACTGCCATGGTGCTATGGCGCATTACGAATTTACTGATTTTCGGATACCACTTGCGCAAGCGCTTCGATTTTTGAATCGCTCGCGCTGCCCTTTGGTGCGCTGCATAAAAATAGATCTGGTCCCCAGCGGAACCGCCAATAGCGCCGGCAAGAATCGTCCAGCGCCAATCGAGGTAACCGGAGCCACACAGTGTGCCCGCCGCGATTAATACCACTTCTCCTTCCCAGAAGGCTGCTACCAGGACAGCGAAGTAACCATACTTCGGCAGAAGGCGCATTCCCAAGCCTTGATCATTTGCGGCAAGCAAAACAATAGTGATGTTGGTTATGAAACCGAGGAGTGTCACTTAACTCGCGCTCGCCCGCTGTTGGCGGCTGCTCAAATCTCTTGCCAGGGCAAGTGGAGGACTGTGCAGATCTGTTACCGGCAAGAGATCACGAGTCACTTCCCGCACAACACGCAAGACGCGCTCGACATCTGAAGTTCGCAGGTGCGAATAAACCGGGAGTTGCAGCGCCTGTTCAGTGATCTCAGCTCCCGGACAATTGGCAGCAAAGTCTCCAAAGAGTGGCAATGAGGAGCACACATCAACGTGCGTTGTTTCAAAGTCCACGCCGCGACGAATCGCGCGCTGACTGGCCCGCACCGGGTCGGACACGTAGATGCAATACTGATAATAAACATGCTCGGAATTGGGCAGCACCCGGGGCAGCACTACGGCGCGGCAATCAGCAAGGCCTTGAGTGTAACGCTGCGCGTGACTGCGCGAACGAGCGTTGAATTCATCGAGTTTTGCCAATCCGCGAAGGCCGACAATCGCCTGAACATTCGAGTAGCGCTGCCGATAGGCGCGAGGGAACGGATCGAGAGGACGTATTTTCTCCCAGAGGTACTTGGAAAAATCGTAATGTCCAAACAGCGAAGCCGAAGCCTGAATAGGAAATCCCCAAAAGGTGAATCCCTTTGGGCTCACACCACAGCGCACCGCGAAGCCTGTCAGAAATCGTTTGACCAGATCGCTACTCGTCTGCTTCGGTTCACTGCGCGCCTGCTCACGCACGCGTGCCGCAAGTCTGGCGTCATTTGTAACTGCCATGCCGCCGCCATAAGTGTTAATGCCTTTCAGCAACTGAAAGCTGAAGAAGGACGCATTTCCGAAAGTACCCACCCTCCTGCCTCGGTAACGCGCCCCTGCCGCCTGCGCACAATCTTCAACAACAATGAGGTTGTATTTCTCGGCGATCCGCATGATCTCCGTCATCTCACAGGCCTGGCCATAAAGGTGCGTCGGCATGATCGCGCGGGTTCTTTCCGTGATTGCGGCTTCGACCTTGGAAGGGTCGAGATTGAAAGTAGTGGGATCGACATCGACGAAGACGGGCGTCAATCCGGCGCGACGAGCGATCTCGGGAACAACCCAGAACGTCAGGGCGGGAAAAATAATCTCACTTCCAGCGGGAAGTTCGAGAGCACGCAATATGTAGTAACAAGCCATCCGGCCGAATGAGGCAGTGACGGCATGGTCCATCCGACAATATTCGGCAAAGCGGCCTTCGTACTCAGCGATCGCCGGACCCTCAACCGCCTCGCCTCGTCGAAACGCGGCGATAATCTCTTTCTCGTCACCGGGCACAGAGCGGATGACGTAGCGCGCGATGGTGCGCATCATGCTGTCGCAACCTCTCTCTCCGACACCCACGGGCGATCAGCTTCTTCCTGCCTGCGCCGGGCCCAGTCGTCAGCCCTTCGCAGCAGCGGGTGGTGCGCATACTTGTGCAGGCCGAGAAAGTTAACTATCTGGGAAGGACGAACGAAATAGCGCGAATAGGCCATACCGAGCATTAGTCGCGCGCGACGCGGTGTCAGAACCGGGTGCCGGAAGGTCAGCGTGTAGCCATCGAACTTCTCCCAATCGGTCTCGAAGATCAACGGCTTTAGCTGCTTGAACTGTGGCGTACCGGGATACGGTGTCAGGATTTTGAAGTTTGAGTAAGTCGCATCCAGTTCACAGGCGAAGCGGATCAGCTCTTCGATGCTCTCTTCAGTGTCCTGCAAGAAACCGAGAACATAAAAGGCCGTTGTGGCAATGCCGAGTTCCCAGCAGAGGTTGATCATATTTCGCATGTGCTCGTGAGGGATGAAACGGCGCGCGACTTTCCTCAAAACAACGGGATCGGGCGACTCGACGCCGAAGGAAATTTCGCGCAGGCCCGACGCGTGCATCGCCCGGATCAGCTCTGCATCCAGGTCATCCATGCGTGTCTCGCACTCGTAAGTCAGATCCAACCCGCGCGCGAGGATCTCTTCAGCGATCCGGAAACAGCGCTCGCGATCCAGAGTGTAGAGCGGATCACGTAGGACGAAGTGGACATTCTTGTAGAGCCTACATAGCTCTTGCATCTCGTCGACGACGTTATCTACCGAGCGGGCGCGGAAGCTGGCAGTGATGCGATGCGGACAATAAGTGCAATGTTCGGGGCAACTGCGGCTGGTGAGCATGGGAATGGCGCGCACCAGCCCAAACTGGTTTCTGCTGGTGTAAGCGCGCCGGGTCTTGACCAGGTCCCAGCGCGGAACGGGAAGCGAGTCGAGATCGTTTATGGCCGGACTTATGACGAGTCCGTTAGGGTTCTCGCCCGCGGCTATCTTGATCGCCGCCGCTTCGGGCTCGCCGCTGATGATGAAATCGCCAGCTCCGTTGAAGAGCTCAGCCAAGTGGGTCGCGGGCGCGCCATAGAAACCGACTTTCATTCCTCGCGCGCGAGCCTGCTGCGCCCACCCACATTCGTGCCGGTAGTCAACCAGCGAGGTCAGTACGAGTGCCAGATCGCCGTCCACTGGTCGGTCGTCTTGAGTATGGATCACCTTGTGACCGGCCGCCGCGAAGATCGCAGCTAGATATCCGACGTGAATGCTCGGTACGTTTTGAAAAACTTTACGAACGTGCGTACCCAAGCGGGTTGTGAAGGAATCACCGCGGAAACGCGAGCCGTAACCGCCAGCTACAGTGTCCTTGTTCACGAATCCGCCTCTACCACGAAGATCAGCGAGAACTATTATGGCCACGGGAACTCCTCCAGTTTCTTTGAAGGGTGTCCTAAAAACATGCGTTCAAACGCAGTATTAGGAACGCAGTATTAAGAACGCGGTATTAAGAAGGGGGAACCCATCTACTTAGATGCTTGGAACGAGCCTATTCTAGCCTAGGGGGGAGAAAAGGCCAACGTCTGGCCGAACAGTGCGAACAGTGATTTCCACTTGGCTTGCACAAATGAAAATCGCGATTTGTTGAGCGCCCAAGCTTTCTCCAGTTAGCTATTCGTAATTCAGCGCCTCAAGCGCATCTTGGCGCGCAGCGCGTAGCGCCGGGTAGAGTGCCCCGAGCGTGCCGGCCACTAGTCCCATCACCAATGCGACGAGGATCCAGCCGGGCTCGATCTCAATATTGAGCAAACTCATGCGCATCACAGCAACTCGTGCCGCCAGGGTGAGAAGGATGCCTAAGATCACTCCGAGCAGACCGATAATGATCGCCTCTTGCTCGATGATCCAAGCGATCTCAGTCTTTGACATACCCAGAGACTTGAGTATCCCGATCTCTCTCGTGCGCTCAGTAACTGTCGTGTACATCGCCAAGAGAATTACCAGCATGCTGATGGCGATGGCTACCGACACGACGACTTCAATAAAGACGTTGAGCGCGGGCACGCCGGCCGCGTAAAGCTCCGGAAAATCCCGCGTGAAGATGATCTGATCATCGGGAAACCGCCGGTGAATGCGCGCCGCGACGTCTTCTTGTTGGGCCGGATTGATGCAGGCGACGAGGACGGCGGTGCAGCGGCTTTCACCTCCGAGTTGATCCTGCATTGTTGCGAGCGGAATCTTCGTCCCCGCACCGCCCGGTGGCTCGAAGATGCCAACGATAGTAAACGGACGGTCGTAAATCCGGGTGGTGGAGCCAACGCTCGCCTTGTGCTCTTTCTTCCAGCCCTCATCAACGATGGCCTCGTCGCCACCGGTGAGCTTTCGGCCCTGCGTAATTCTCAACCTCGCAATCGCTGCATACTCGTCGAAGGGAATACCGTCAACAAGACGCAGACCAAAGCCGCTGTTACTGGGAACGTTGTTCTGCCCAATAGGGACTGCCGCACGCACGCCATCAATGCGTGCAATCTCTTCAGCGCGTGAAACGGGCAGGAGAAAAGGATCCCCACCCGCAAAGCCCCGCGTGCCTGAAGCACGCAGCATGATTTCGGCTCCCATACTCGCTTCGCTCTTGCCATGCTCACGCAGAACGCCGTGCGCGAGCCCCACCGTGAACTCGATTAAGAACACGCCTATGGCTACGCCCATCACACTGACGAGAGTGCGTGCCGGTCTATGTGTAATGTTTGAGATGATCAGGCTATCCATTGAGACCTGGTTAATTTACATCAATCCAATTCAATGTGCGCTCGATGGCTTTTTGCCAGCCGGCGTGACCTGCTTCTCTCTGGTCTACGCTCCAACGCGGTTCCCATTGCTTGTCCGCTTGCCAGTTGCGGCGCATCTCTTCAGCATCTTTCCAAAAACCGACAGCTAATCCGGCGGCATAAGCTGCCCCCAGCGCGGTGGTCTCGGCAACGACCGGACGTACGACGGACACACCTAAAATATCGGCTTGCAATTGCATCAATGTGTCGTTGACCATAAAACGCGTGCTCGTCGTGCCTTGGT
>JBGPNE010000217.1:0-5579 GCA_041487335.1 Pyrinomonadaceae bacterium | reverse complement strand
TTTCTCACCGCATTGCGCAGCAGTTTCCCCGCCTCGGCGGAGAGCGTATTTGTTCTCTTTGCGCCGACATAATCCTAGAAGTTATCAATCAACATCTGCACCCGCTTGAGAATGTGCAACACGGTCAGGTCGTCTGGACGGCCATCAGCCTCAACGACCCACCGTCGCGCCGCAAGCGGATCCGCGACACCGACCTCGTGCCTGTGGTGCTGGACCTCAGCACAGCCGCGGACATTGAGGCCATTCTCGAGCGCGTCGCCTCGGGCGAACGATTACTACGCAAAGCGATTCGTCTCTGCGAGCAAGCTCACAAGCAAGGCGCACTCTTGAGTGACTGCGATCTTGCGCAACTACTCTCTTACTCCGACAGCTATATAGGTTCATTGCTCGCGGCGCACGAACGCAACACCAACAAGGTTGTCCCGCGGCGCGCCACGCTGCACGACGTCGGCACCGGCCTCACCCACAAACGCATCATCTGCTGGAAGCGCTATGCCGAAGCTAAATCTTCCGACCAGATCGCCCGCGAGACTCATCACAGCATCGAAGCAGTAGATCGCTACCTGAGCGACTTCGACCGCGTGCGCTACTGCAAACGGTTAGGTATGGACCAGGACAAAATTGCATTCACTCTCAACCATGGCCGCAATCTCGTCGCGCAGTACCTGGAGATTGACAAAGAACTGGAGTCAAACAATGGTTCACAATCACAGAGCAATTGACTTTCACAGCCAATTGCCGACAATGCCCACTGTCGCTGGAGAGGATAGGGCTCTGCTGCGGAGCAACCCGAGCGCTCGCATCGATGACGGGGCATCAGCAGGAGTCTCTCTTAAGCCGAGACTCCTGCTCCCTTTATTGATGCCTTGTCCGAAAAGCGATAAACCCATTAGCCTTACCGGGCACTCAACATTAATGAAATCTTGTTCTCCAAACCCGACCGGTCTGCCATTTGGCAATATTTTCAGGGCTCGGCTGCAAATGCCTGGCCCTTACCAGGCGCTGCGCACTCCGTGCTCGCACCTGGCTACCTTCTTCCGCCTGCGCTGCAGGCTCGTTGTTTCATCGAACGCAACTTGTGTGACGGGTACCGCGAAAACTTTGCTCAAAAAGCAAGAAGGCGAACTTGTATTACGAGGAACACCGGGGGCTTGCATCGAACCACTGGATTTTTTCCGACAGACCCTGAATGCCCGTTGAATTTCGCAATCCGAAATCCACATTTGCAATTATTTGCAATGAGTCTTCAGTCCTCCTGCAAAGAGACTCCTGCCGAATAACGGCTGGCCAGCGAGGGAGGTGTGGAAACCGTAGATCGCCGGTGCTACGAGGAAGATTAAATTAGTGAAAAGCCAGTAGACCACTAACGATGCGATAGCGCGCGGCCAGCATTGTGCCCGGGACGAAGCGGGCGTCGTCGATTGAGTCAAAGGAGCGTGGTCTGCTGGTAGGAGATCTGGGTGATTCAAGCCGCCGTGTTGCGGCGTCGTCTACTGAAGTGCCGCACGCCGGGCACGAGGTCGCGGCCGGGGGGACTTCTTCCTGGCAAACGGGGCAGCGGATCGTGTAGCTCTTGCCTAACTCACTGTCCAGTGAGCTCGCTTACCACTTCGTTCGCGTGGTAAACCTTGCGTAAGGCTTCAAACATTCCGCGCACGTCTACCGAGATCGCGCGGTTCACCGCACCATCAAAATAGAAATCACCGACCAACGACTGAATGTTGCCATCGAAGATCAAGCCGACTATCTCAGCATTTTTATTAATCACCGGTGAGCCTGAATTACCGCCAATGATATCGGCGTCAGAGACAAAGTTTATCGGCGTCTTCAGGTTAAGAGATGGTTTGGCCTGCTCCCAGCTTTCAGGAACATGATACGGATACTTGTTGCCGTGCTCCGCCGCATGCGGATAGAGACCGGCGAAGTCGGTGAACGGAGTGTACGACTTGCCATTCACTTTGTAACCTTTCACTGTTCCGTAAGAGAGACGCAAAGTAAACGTTGCGTCCGGGTACATGCTGGTGCCCTTGAGATCGAATAGTGCGTGCGCGATCTTTGCGTAGTTTGTGCGCTCAACGCCTTGCAGTTGGTCTTCGTAGCGTTTGCGAGCCCCTCGGGCTCCCTGGTCGATCGACTTCGCAAGCTGGATCATCGGATCGTCTGAACTTTCGATAGACTTCAGACCGCCGGCGGCAACCTGCTTACGCGCTGCGACGTCCTTCAACTTTGTTCCGTCGATCAGCTCGGCCCCCCGCTCTTCGGGCGTCTTGCCCTGCAACACTCGCTTGACGATCTCGTTATCGGCGCCCATCTGGTCACGCATGAGCTTAAGTGAGTCGGCCAGCTTCACCTTCTCGAAATCATCATAGATTGGGGCGGGTGAATAAAGCTGCTGTTCGAGAGACTCGCGCGCCCCAGCAGTGTATTCCCGCAAGCGTTGAGCATTTGGCTTGGCGTCTTCTTCGGCCATCCGCACCAGGGTCCGCGCAAAACTGAAATAATTAGAGTTGAACCCCCATTCGCTCTCTAAGAATCTGCGTTCCAGTTCGTAGGATGGCAACACCTTTCTCGCCTTCGCAATCGCCTCCCAGGCGTCACCATAATCTTTCTGCATTTTTGGGTTTGCCGCAACCGCCTTGCGCAAGGCGTCTTCCTGCTTTTGCTTGGCGGCGATCAACGAAGGATCTTTCAGTCCCGCCTCTTCGCCGCGCAATGCTTTCAGGCTATTTTCGACGCTGAAGAGATCCTCTCTCGCGCGCCGAGCTTGCTCCTCGCCCTGTGAGCTATATTTGAGCAGCGTCGCGCGTTGGTTCTCAAGAAACTTCAGAATAAACGGCAAGCCAAAGTCACGTAAGTATTCCAGGTGCGCCACTGTATCCATGCGCTGCGTGGAACCAGGATTACCGGAGACGAAGATCAGTTCGCCGTCTTTGGCCCCCGCTGGTGACCATTTGAAGTAGTTGTCGACGTGGATCGGTTTGTCGTTCTCGTAAACACGGAAGAGCGCGAGGTCGAGATCCCAGCGCGGGTACTCAAAATTGTCCGGGTCGCCACCAAAGAAAGCAATCTCGAATTCAGGCGCGAACACCAGCCGCACATCCGTGTACTTTTTGTAGCTATAAAGATTGTATTGGCCGCCCTGGTACAAAGTGATGACGTCATTGCGCAGTCGGTTCTTCTTCGTTGCCTCTTCTTCGATGCCGTTGATTTCAGCCCTGCGCGCGGCGGTCGCTTCCGCCGCAGACATGCCAGGCTTGACGGCCGCGGTCACTCGCGTGGTCACGTCCTCGATGCTTAGCAACTGATTCAGCTCGAGGTCAGGCGCCTTCGCTTCCTTGTCACGCGACGCCGCATAGAAGCCGTCCTTGTTGTAATCTTTTTCTGCTGTGCTGATCTTGGATAAAGTATCAGAGGCGATGTGATGATTCGTCATCACCAGACCGTCTGGCGAAACGAATGAGCCTGAACCGCCATTGTTGAAGCGCACCGAAGCTAGTTGGACTTTCTTAAGCCACGCATCGGTAACATCGAATCCGTATTTCCGTTTTATCTCAGCCCTGGGCACGTTGTTGAAGGCCCACATCCCCTCATCGGCGACGGCCGTGAATTGGAGGGTTTGTAAGCTAAAAAGCGCTAGTATCAGCGTACACAATGATTTTCTTGATCTCATTTGTTGTCCTCGTGAAGCAGTTTATCGGGAGAAGCTTTTAGAGCGTCTTGTTGTTCAATTGGATGCCTGAGATTAGTAGCGGCTGGGCAGGTATGGTGTCAAGCTGATAACTGAAAGTGTAGACCGAGAACCGAGTTTCCTCAGTGCGCCCAGTGCCTCAGTAGTTAATGAGTTTCAAGGTAAAATTCAACCACGGAAACACCGAGCACACGAGGAATCCTGGGTCGTGGCTCCCCGGGCTCAGTCAGTACCTCGCGCCTCGATCGCGCAAATACACGTACTCGTCCAGTGTTAGATCCTTATGGCCTTGCTCTTTCATCTTCTGAATGAACGCCGCGCTTACGCCATGATCGACAATCCAAAGCCACCCTCATGCTGCCTGGTGTATCGCATCGTCAGATGGACCTTGTCCTCGCCTGTTTTAAACTCAATTAGCCACTGGTTCGTCGACGAATCCTGCGAGTTTGAGTAACTGACTTCTGTCACGGGATAACAGGCCGAGAGAAACGCCGGAAGACCGAATAAGCCAAAGAGCCGGAGTCTTCCAGCTTAACTACATTGGGAAGCGCGGGGTCCCCAAGCGGGCAGCCCGCTTGGGGTGCTGGCACCCGGCTTCCCCTTTGACGTTGACGGACCGGCTAGCTGGGTTTGACAATCACTCAACATGAAAATACGCGCGACGCGACACAGGCGAAAACCTTTCTTCCGCACAACTGACTTCGCAAAGCGGCTGCTTGCGGAGTGGAAAAAACTGAAGCTACCGAGTGCGAACGAGAACGTCGTCGTGGCTGTCTCAGGCGGCGCTGATTCTTCTACCCTGCTTCTTGCTCTGGATGAATTACTGAAGGCAAAGAAGCTCTCATTGAAACTAGTTGTTGCACATCTGGACCATGGGCTACGGAAAGCGAGCAAGGAAGATGCTGAATGGGTTTCGCAGCTTTCTAAAGACCTCGGTTACGTGATCGTGATTGGGCGGGTTAATGTTAAGAAACGTGCCGCGACGGCCGCCGATAATCTCGAGCAGGCAGGGCGGCGGGCGCGCTATGAGTTTCTCAAGAAGACAGCGAACAAAGAAATTTCGAACCTGGTTTTGACTGCGCACACTCTCGACGATCAGGCCGAAACAATCTTGATGCGCCTGCTGCGTGGGAGCGCTGCCGAAGGCTTGAGTGGCACCGAGTCGCTTCGAGCCCTTGATGCTGGTTCAAAAATTCAACTTGCTCGTCCACTCCTTTCATGGGCTCGCCGTAGCGATACCGAAGACTACTGTCGCGCGCGAAAAATTCATTTCAGGGTTGATGAGATGAACGAGGATGAGGGATTCGCCCGGGTGAAGATTCGCAAACAACTTCTGCCGCTCATGCAGTCGTTCAATAATAAGATCGTCGAAGCACTCGCTCGCACCGCCGCGTTGTTGCGTGAAGATGCCGCGGCGCTTTCGGATGAAGCCGGCAAACTGCTGGAGCTGGCCAGTAAAGGTTCACCTAACGAGAATGCTGAAACCAATGTGCCCTTGCTTCGCGTAGATATTCTGGCGCGTGCGCCTGCTGCAATTCGCAGACGGGCCTTGCGACAGTGGCTTTCGCTCGCGCGCGGTGACCTGCGCCGGCTGGAAATGGTTCACCTGCTGGCAGTTGAGAGATTGCTGGAGGGAAGTCGAGGCGGGCGAGTTGCGGAATTGCCCGGCGGGACACGGGTTAGCAGGAAGCAGGCATGGTTGGCTTGTCAGTCAAGAAAAGTTGTAAAGCGCCCCGCTGCCCTCTAATCGGAGCTAGTCTGAATCCCCGGGCAACGTCTCTCGGCAGTGCGTACGATACGGAGTTTGGTAGCCACACGTCGGTGCATTTCAGCGCGGGATTGTTACACAACCTGCCAGTTGCCGCGGCGCATCAAAAGACCGGGACGTTTT
>JBGPNE010000216.1:0-5594 GCA_041487335.1 Pyrinomonadaceae bacterium | reverse complement strand
AGACGTACCTTTCCGCGCTCGATCAAAATCATAATGCTCGTTGCGGTGGCCACGACTTTGGTTAGACTCGCAAGATCGAAGATCGTGTCTGGTGTCATTGGTTCGCGTGCCGGCTCAAGCGCGCGCGATCCGTAAGCCTTGCGCCAGACGACATGTCCCTTTCGGGCCACCAGCACAACCGCTCCCGGCAGTTCATGCTTTGCAAGGGAAGCTTCGATCACCTGGTCTATCCAGGCCAGGTGCTGAGCGGACATTGAAACGGCGGCGGGATTTGCGCCCGGCAGTTGAGTTGCAAGGGCTTGCAGGGCGAGTGAAAGACAGAGGCCAACCGCAAGAAGCGAGGAATAACGCCATTGCAAACTTGGAATGGAAATTGATCGCCCGTGGGTAAGACTAGATTTTCCCTGTGCCGCCTCTGTGTTCTCAGTGTCTCCGTGGTGGTGACCAGCCCAAAAACCATTCACCACAGAGACACAAAGGTCACAGAGTTTACACAGCGCAGCAAAGCCGCAATTCAAGGAAAAGCAAGCACGATCCACGAAATCACACGAATTCACACCAATTGATTTCGTGTCGCTTCGTGTGGTTTCGTGGAGCGTCATTGCTGCTGGAATGTTGCTCAAAAGACAAGAAAATACTCCCCTTGTTACAAAAGCGTCAGTTCTGATCTTGCTCAGACACGAGAATGGTTGCTCTAGTTTTGCGCTTTAAGTTGTAAGCCCGTTCCGCGCGGATACAGGCCCGGCAGAGAAATCGGCAGTTTGCCGGTGACATCAGCCTCTCCCAACACCGCACGCGCTGCAGCTTGTTGCAGACTGGGCATGTCACCATAGGCGACCAGGTATGTGCGCAGGTTTGGAAAACTCTGCAGGAGATAGGGATTGCCGAAACTGATTCCTATAATTGGTGCTTTGTTCGCAATCAAAGCCGACAGTGCCTGCGCGCCCGGTTCGGGCAGACCAACACTACGCGCCTGACCAGTACGCACGCGACCATACAGCGACGCAATCACAATATCGGCGCCCTTCGCACGTTCGAGTGTTTTCGCCACCTCGGCATCAGACGAACGATCGTCGAGCACAACGGTTTCAACCTTGCGGCCGGAACGTCCCATTATTAAGACAAACGAATTTGTTATCCACAAACGATCGTCCCCGTTTGTGATTGCGAGATTGAAGATGCGCGCGTCTGGCTTCAAATTACCCAACGGCACGAGGTGGTCATCGTTGCGGACGAGTGTAATTGCGTGCTCGCCGATCTCACCGGCAAGGGCTCCCACATCGGGGCTGGCGACGCTGAGATCGATTTTATCCAGCGGCGTGATGCGTTGCCTTGTCAGCCCGAGGTCATATTTCGCAGCCAGAATTTTCCCTGCCGATTCTTCAATTCGCTTTTGCGTTAGGCGCCCACTGCGTACTGCTTCACTCACACCTCGAAACGCCGCGTCCGGGTCGGCCGGCTTCAGCAACATGTCCGCCCCAGCCTCGAGCGCGCGAACCGCTGCTTCTTCGTGAGTGAAATATATTGTCAACCCACTCATGCTCAGCGCGTCGGTAACAACGATGCCATCAAACTTGAGATCATTTTTCAGTATTCCGCCGACCACGGGTGAAAGTGTCGCCGGAAGAGTTGCATTTTCAGCAACGATCTCTCCGCTCTCGTCAGTGTCCAGCGGTTTCATCTTCGCGGTCTTCGGTAGTGGCTTGATAGAGGTTGGATCAATCCGTGGCAAACCGATGTGGCCCACCATTACGGCCCCAACACCGGAGTTGATTGCTGCGCGAAAAGGAACCAACTCGACTGCGTTCAAGCGCCCACGATCTATATCGATCTCAGGCAAGCCGCGATGTGAATCAGTAGCAGTATCGCCGTGACCCGGGAAGTGTTTCGCTGTCGCGATCACGCCTCCGCTCTGGGCGCCCTCAATGAAAGCAGCCGCAAAGCGCGCTACTTCCTGCGGATCTTCGCCGTAGGAGCGAACATTGATAACTGGATTAGCCGCATTGTTATTCACGTCAACAACAGGCGCGTAGATCTGCTGCACTCCCAACGCCCGCGCCTCGCGGGCGGTGATTTCACCCTGGCGGCGCGCGTAATCGGGATTCCCCGTAGCAGCTACAGCCATGTTCCAGGGAAAGTTAACAGTGTCATCAAAACGCATGCCGGCGCCTGCTTCGAGGTCAGCGGAGATCAGGAGAGGATAGCGCGCGATCTGCTGCATGCGATTCATGAGCACTACGGATTCATAAACCGGACCACGGAAAAGAATGACGCCGCCAACGTGATTATCCTCAACCTGATGTTTCAAAGCGCGGTAGGCGTCGCTGTCCTGATTGAGGAAAGTTGCATTGACGCCAATAGAAATGAGCTGCCCTATCTTCTCTGCCAGCGACATTCGACGCAGCTCTTTCTCGGCCCACTGTAGGGCTTCCTTTGAAGGTTGTCTTGGGAAAGCTTTTATCTTATTCGCTTCGATCGATGAAGCTCGAAAATTTGTTCCCGGCTGAGCGAGAGAACCAATCAGCGTCTGCCCCTGAAGCAATCGCGGCGGCGAGACGCAAAGTGAAATAAGCGCAAGGGCAAAGGCCAGAAATCTGACGTGACCTATTGAACTATTTCTCATGATCGCTATCTTCGAATAAGAATCTAAGCCCGGGTTTATCTTATTTTCTGGAAATGCCTATTCCCCCGCAGGTTCAACCGACAAAACCTGCCGCTCAAGCACGAGACTGGTAACGTACCCGGTGATGAAGGTCACAGTCGAACCAATCAGGACATACCATTGCCACGAAATCGGCAGTCTGGCCCATACAAAGATCATGACCGCCACTCCCACCATAACTCCCGCCAATGCTCCAATTCGTCCGACGCGTCGCGTTAAGGCACTGAGTAAGAATAGTCCAAGTATCGGACCGTTAGTGAAAGAGGCGATCGAAAGCACCGCATCAACTACCCGCTGTTGCATGGTAATAGCCAGCATCGCCACTCCGATTTGCACCGCTCCCCACATCGCAGTCAGACCGCGTGAGACGTTGAGATAGTGTCCGTCTGAACGATTGCGCGCGAAGAGAGGCCGGTAAAAATCTGTGAGCGATGTCGCGGCGGATGAATTAAGCGACGAGGAGAGCGTGCTCATGGCAGCGGCAAAAATAGCGGCGATGACCAGGCCAACAATGCCGGGCGGAAGCTGCGTCACAATGAAATGCGGAAACACGCGATCGGCACGTGAGGCAACATCCGCAGGAAGAATGGGGTAATCCCTATAGAACACGAAGAGCATCACGCCGATCAGAAGAAACAGCACGAACTGAGCAAAGACAATCGCTCCGCTGGCGAGGAGTGCGCCCGTTGCCTGTCGAGCGTTCTTGCTGCAGAGATACCGCTGCACCATCAATTGATCCGTGCCGTGGGTGGCGGTCGTTAGAAACGCTCCGCCAATCACGCCAGCCCAGAATGTGTAACTGCGCGCGATATTCAACGTAAAATCGAACAACTGAAACTTCTGAAACTCACTGCCAACCGCGACAACTTCACCCCAGCCTCCAGGTATCCGGGTGAGCAGGATTAGCGCCGCAACAAGGGCCCCGGCCACGTAGATTACTAACTGGACGACATCGGTCCATATCACAGCCGACATGCCGCCCAGATATGTGTAGAGGATGGTTACTAACCCGATGATCAAAATTGAAGGTCGATCGGGCCAGCCGGTGAGAGCAACGAGAACCAGGGCGGTTGCGAAAAGACGGATTCCGTCAGCAAGCGAGCGCGTCACCAGAAACAGTGATGCTGCAGTGCGTTTAACCTGCCCGCCAAACCTCTTGTCGAGAACCTGGTAAACCGTAAAGAGCTCACCTTTGAAGTAGAGCGGAATAAAAAGAGCGACTATTATCAACCTGCCGATCATGTAGCCGGTGACGAGCTGGAGAAAAGTGAAGTTTCCTCCTTCACCGCGTGCATTGATGGCAAAAGCAAACGCCGGCACACTGATGAATGTGACGGTCGATGTTTCAGTAGCAACGATGGAGCCTGCCAGCGCCCACCAGGGAACCTCTCGATCGGAAAGAAAATAGTCGCGAATGTCTTTCTGCTTACGACCAAAGTACCAGCCGAAGGCTGTAACGCCCGCCATGTAAGCGGTGATGACCAGCAGGTCGATTGTGTGCAGTTGCATCAGAGAAGGATCTTAATCGCCTGCCGCACGACTCCCTTTGACGCCGCAAGAGCATTTTCCGCTTCGCTGCGGGAGCAGCCAGTCTTGTTCATCGCCAACGCCACGCGCACATCACCGCCAGCAGCATCAAGTGCCGCGGTCGCAGCATCCTGGTCCAAATGCGTTTCCGCCATCAGTATTCGCACCGCCCGCCCGCGAAGTTTCGCATTTCGCGCCTGCAGATTCGACATTCGGTTGCCGGTTACATAACCAAGCTTAACCATCGTGGCGGTCGACAACATATTGAGAACCATCTTCTGTGCCGTCCCGGCCTTAAGTCGCGTGGATCCGGCAACTACTTCGGGACCGACCACCGGCACAATGCTTACCTCCGCGACTCGCGTGATTGGCGATGCCGGCGCGCAGGTAACCGCAATGGTAAATGCGTCCAGTGATCGCGCATACGAAAGAGCGCCCACAGTATAAGGTGTTCGTCCTGAAGCCGCGATTCCCACCAACACATCGCCTTTGGCAAATCGACGAGATTTGAGATCACGTCCACCGGCCTCAGCGTCATCTTCAGAAGCTTCAACCGCGCGATAACATGCTTCGTATCCGCCGGCGATAACTGCCTGAACCAGGTCTGGTGCGACTCCAAAAGTGGGCGGGCACTCCGAGGCGTCGAGCACACCTAAACGTCCCGATGTACCCGTGCCAACGTAAAAGAGTCTTCCCCCTCTGCCCAGTCTTTCAACAATTCGCTCGACTGCTTTGACGATCTCAGGCAGAACACGGCCGACTGCGGAGGCGACCAGCGCATCCTCGTCATTCATCAATCGCACAATTTCGGGCACCGACAATGAACTTAGATTTGCAGTATGAGGATTTTCTTGTTCGGTGATGGGAAGCGGATCCGTAGTATCAGGAGTCATCTTCGACTGGCCCATTCAGACCGCGAGGGCGATATGGTTCAGATGTTCGCGCGCCATTCGCGCCGCGGCAACCGCTGGAGAAAAACGCGGCGGCGCCAGGTAGGCCCTGGGTGCTGTCTGCTTCACCTCTTCACGCATGGTTCCCAGCACAAGCTCGCCGGCGGCGTTGAAGACACCTCCCACGTACGCACCTTGAAAGCGCTCGCGCTCCATCTTCAGATTACGAATCACAGCCGCAGCGGCAAGACCAAGTTCAATTCCAGTCTGAGCCAGTATCTCCCTGGCGACCTGGTCCTGCGCTTTCGCTGCTTTGATGACATGCTTTGCAAATCCCGCGATCCGCTCATTTGTTACTGTGGGCGCATAAATCGCCGTCGAAAGGTCGTCCGCTGTGGTGATGTGGAAGTAGGCGATCGCTGCCGCTGTCATCCTGGTCTCGGGACCGCGTCCATCCGCTGCCCGCGCTATCGCCCGCAGGCCTTGGCGGGCAATCCATGATCCACCACCCTCGT
>JBGPNE010000215.1:0-5596 GCA_041487335.1 Pyrinomonadaceae bacterium | reverse complement strand
CGTTCCCCTGTTCCCCTGTTCCCCCGTTCCGCCGTTCCCCATTCCCCCATTCCACCGTTCCGCCATTCCCCCCATTTCCCCTTTTGCCCGCCTGTGGTTAATATCTTGCCCGCTATTCCACTTTTTTAGTCTGAGGGTTTCCGTAAGCATGTTTAGAAGACTGGTTGCTACATCCTCCACATGGGTCACTGTTCCTCTGCGGCTGGCACTCGCGATTATCTTCTTCGCGCACGGTTCGCAGAAAGTGCTGGGCAGTTTTGGCGGCAAGGGCCTGAGCGTATGGACATCGGGGCAAACGCCGTTCAGCTTCATGCGGCCAGCCTGGCTCTGGCTTGGGGCCGCGGCCATCTCCGAGTTCGTGGGATCTCTACTTGTATTTATTGGATTTTTTACTCGCGTCGGCGGATTCCTAATAGCTTGTGTCATGTTGACGGCGATCGCCGGCGTCCATTGGCCCCATTTGTTCGCTAAGGACAATGGTATGGAGTTGCCACTTGCTTTGTTCGCCATCTCGCTAGCACTCGTGATTGTAGGTGGCGGACAGCTTTCGGTGGATCGCGCGCTCACCGGCTCGGGAGGCAGAAGAAAATGAGGCATTTGCGATTTTGGATTTCCAATTTTCGATTACGATTTAGTTTGGGAAGCAGTTCATAGCTGGATTCTTAAAATCGGAAATCGGGAATCTAAAATCGAAATTTCATGAAGCGCTCCCCACTTGTTGTTATCTTCACGACCGTCTTCATCGATCTCGTCGGCTTCGGGATCGTCATTCCCGTTCTGCCCTTTTACGCAGAAGGCACTCGCTTCAATGCCACACCTCGCACCGTGGGTCTGCTTTTCGCGTCTTACTCAATCATGCAGTTGGTCTTTTCGCCGATTCTGGGCCGACTATCTGACAGATACGGAAGGCGGCCTGTGCTACTGATTTCAATCCTCGGGACAGGAATCGGTTTTCTAATCCTCGGCTTTGCCACCACGCTCTGGATGCTCTTCGTTGGCCGCATCCTTGATGGCATTACGGGTGGGAATATCTCAACCGCCCAGGCCTATATCGCTGACATCACTACAAAGGAAGATCGGGCCAAAGGGATGGGACTGGTCGGCGCGGCCTTTGGTCTCGGCTTTATTTTCGGACCCGCAATTGGCGGCCTCTTGAGCCGGTGGGGCATTGAGGTGCCCTTCCTTTTTGCCGCTGGGTTGTGTCTCGCTAATGCTACCCTGCTCTATTTCACTTTGCCTGAGACAGTGACGCGAGATCATCCCGCACGTATTTCGGCTGCCGGTGGGCGTGGCTTTACGCAATTGATCAACTCACTAACTCAGCCACGTCTGGGCTTCGTGCTCACCATCTATTTCCTGTTCATCGTCGCTTTTTCGATCATGACCACATCGTTTTCGCTCTACACGATGTTTCGTTTCGGCTACGACGCACAGCATAATGGGTACCTCTTCGCTTACGTTGGTATCATCGCCGTGATCATTCAGGGTGGATTGATTGGGCGGCTGGTGAAACGCTTTGGCGAGCTGCCGCTAGTGGTCGTTGGTGCGCTCTTCTTTGCCGCAAGTCTTTTTGCCGTTCCGTTTGTGGGACCAAACACAGGCGGCTTGCTGGCGCTGCTCGTAGGCGGCGGCATCTTCTCGATGGGAAACTCCCTCTCGACCCCCGCACTAACCAGCCTGGCATCAAAGAGTGTCGGTCCAGCAGAACAGGGAAGTGTGCTGGGCGTAACTCAGTCTGCCGCGAGTTTGGCGCGCGCAGTTGGTCCATCGCTTGCCGCCCTGTTGATTCACAGCGCGATGGCGCAGATGGGCGCCGACGGTAAGCCACACAACATGAGCGACCACTCCTTGTTTGTCACCTTCTGGACCGGCTCAGGAATTATGTTTCTCGCCTGCCTGCTTGCGGTCTATTTCATACGAGTACACGCAGCTGAGTTTGCTGACCGAGAAGCGGCAACAGTAGCAGTCGAGTAAACCGACACGAACCATTCTTTGCAGCTTAGCGATTCCTGAGCTTCCTGAGAGCCTCCTCGCCGAGAAAGTCGAACAACAACTTGAAATCATCAGAGGCCTCGTCGTCGCTCGTGCGAATGCTGTGTTCGCCGGCAGCATCTTCAATGGTCACTTCGTAGTGGAACTGATCGGGCATCGCTACAGCCCCGTGAGCTTTTGCAGGTTGGTCGAAAGGGCGAGCCCTTTCGACCAATCCTCTCAACTTTTCTGCGCGCTCGACTGGCAGCTCTGCCGAGTTGAGTTCCGCGCGCAGAGGAATATTGGCAAATCCCCCGCTGCGTTCAAAGCGTATCCGCATCAACGTCCTCCGGCTGCCACCGCCAGGGCAGTCGCGGCGAAAGTGATGCCCACCGCCGCCCAGGCCGCGCGCACGGCTTTCTGTTCAGTGCTGCCTTGCCCAAACAGCGTGCCAGCGACTTCAAAGGTCATCGCCGCGCACTCGGCAAACTGGGTAAGCGGCTGTATTTTGTCGCACAAAGTACGATACCAAATACGACCGGCTTTCTCCCATGAATTGCCGCCCAGGGCAATCGCCAGCTCATGAAAGGCCTTGTTTGGAATGCCCGAATTGATGTGAACGCCCCCGTTGTCGCCAGTTGTCTTGACATAGTGTTTCATGTGCCCTGGCTGCGGATCCTTGCCAATCAAGGGATCGTTATAGGCCGTGCCCGGAGCTTTCATCGAGCGCAGAGCGATCCCATTGATATCCTTGGTGAAGAGACCCTCCCCAATGAGCCAGTCCGCCTGTTTTGCGGTCTGCTTCTTGGAGTATTGCTTAACAAGCGAACCGAAGACGTCTGAGAAGTGCTCGTTGAGTGCGCCTGGCTGGTCCTGATAGACGAGTCCAGCCTCATACTGCGTCACTCCATGAGTAAGTTCGTGACCGATCACATCCAGGCTCTTCGTGAAACGCTCAAAAATATCCCCGTCACCATCACCGTAGACCATCTGCTGCCCATTCCAGAAGGCGTTGTTGAAGTTGCGGCGATAATGAACGGTAGCATCCAGCCGCATTCCGCGGTCGTCGATTGAGTTGCGTTGAAAGTGGGTGCGATACAAATCGTAGGTCTTGCCTGACCCATCGTAGGCTTCATTGATCGCGATATCCTTGCTCTTCTTACCTCCTTCGCCGCGGACGAGTTTACCCGGCAGTGTGAGGCCGTGCTGCGCATCGTAGATCGTGCGCCTTTTCGTGCCCGTGGGAGTTGTGGCGAGCGCGGCAAAAGTGGTCAAGACTTCACGTTGTCCCCGCACTTGCGCTGACACGCTCAACGCTTGGTAAGCCATTGTCTTCTGCTTCTCGCTGCCTTTTTGCGAGATGTTTTCAAGAATATTTGGGGGAATTATGTAACACCGAGGGAGTTTCGATAGTTCGTTGCACATTGTTTTGTTCTCCAAAGTGGCCAGGACTATTTGCCGTGTGGTCCAGAATGAGGCCGCCGTGGCCGTCCAAACCGGAACGCCAGCCGGTGAGCATCGTCCTTTGACGCTCACCTCCCACGGACCGAATCTTCAATTTTGCAAGGGAGGAACTTGGGGCGCGAGTCTCAGCTCCTTGGGGCGGCTAGGACTTTAATGCCGCAAGAGCGATCCGTCAAGGTTAAATTCAGCGTTCGAAGATTGATTGATTTGTATGAATGAAGAGGAGGAAGTCAGAAGAACCGCCGCAACAGGTAGAAGATCAAACTCAGCGCCAGCGATACAACCAACATCGAGACCAGAGGCACGTACACCTGCACACGCTCACCTTCGTATCGGATATCTCCAGGCAGGCGTCCAAACCAGGAGAAGCCTCCTGAATAGATCAAAAGCCCGACCACGATCAGGCATACACCACCAACGATCATCCACAGACCAAGCAGGCGATTCATAGCAGCTCGAGTTCACTTCACAAACTGCCCCAGTGGCCCGTCTGGCTTGATGATGTCCTTGACTGCGGAGTAAGGAATCAGAACGTGCTGCGGACCGGCAGCGTAGGGCGCGACCTGATACGAGTCAAAGTCTATTCCCAAACCCTTCTTAGTAATCGTCCAGCTTTGGTAATTCTTTGCGCTGGCCGCAGCACCGCTTTCAATCTGGTCATTCTCCAGCATTGCGTCCGTCCCTCGCTCTTTCGATTGCTTTTTCAGATCCTTGATGCAATAGGAAGAGATCGTTTGCAGATACTTCGAACCAGGTTTGAAAAGATCGCCGAGCTTTAGCGGTTTGCCGTTCTTTAAATCAAAGTTCACGACATATGAGTTTGAGTTTGGATGGGCGGCGCCCTGGTAATAGCTGCCTACATCAAACTCAATGCTGATGAGATCATCTTTAGCGAGAGCGATTGTGTAGCCGATGCCGAGATTGCTGCCCATCGACTCAGCGGGCGGCGCCTCAGTCTCCGGGCTAGCCATCTCTTTCTTGAATTCACTTACCTTTCTGTTGACCAGCTTCTTCACCTCTTGATTAAACTTGTCGAAGTTAGGATTCACTGAACCAGTTAATTGTGGATACTTCACGTCAATCTCATACCTCAGCTTCTTATTGGCCTCTTTAATCTGCCTGGCTGCGATCTCGACTCCGCCGCTTAGTTCGATCGGTTCTTCATGGAGCGAGAACGCGGTCTTCTTATCGCTGTTTGGTTTGGTCCAATTTCCCGCAATGCTAATGAGCCCGTCTTCGTCGGGTTTCCAAATGCCCTTGAAGACACCAGTCTGTTTACCTCCTGAGTCGAATTCCTCGAGGGTTACGCTTCCATTCTTATCAATGGTTCCTTTGAGATCGATCTTGGTCCCAATCTTCTGGTAGAAATAGCTTCCCGAGAGCCGCTCACCTTCGCGCGCAATCTTCATTTGCAGGCCAAGTGCGCTGCCTATTGACCCTTTGAAGTATTTGACCTCGCCGGCCGGGGTCGTGCCAGCTTCCGGATGTTGATATTGCTCTGGTGCTGGCGTAGCGGCAGTTGTGCCGGCTACCTGTTGCACGGGAGCTGACGTTCTCTTGCACCCGGCGAGACAGTTGAAAGCGATTAACAGCACGGCGATAAGGCGTGGGGTTGTGGCAAACAATCCTTTCAAAAGATTCATAATCATTCCTCGGGTAGACGGGCTTCCTCAGAGCGCAGACATGCTGTTCTCATGATTTCTTTTCGAATATCTTCAAAGGTTAAATAGCACAATCTGCCGCCCGTGAATAACTCGTTGTTCGTCACTTCTGCTAATGCAAACTGGGGCTTTAAGAAATTGTCCAGCTCCTCGTCGTTCTCAAAACTAACCTCTGCAAGAACCAATCCGAATAACTCGCCGAGAAACATGTCGACTGAGAACTGTCGCCCCTCAGATTCAAAACGGTAACGGTTCTTGCGAATCTCGTTTGCTTCAAAGACTGAGAGCAGTTCGTATTCTTGCGCGTCAAGATAAATGTTGGTGATCAATGTGCGTGAAAAATCTTCGGGCTCGGGCGCGAACTTCTGCGTGAACTTCAGCGTCCACTTGTTTGTCTGCGGATCGCGCACCTTGCGCAGCCGCAGACGTGTTCCCGTAATGTAGTTGTCGGTGATCTGCACGTGGGGACTCGCACGCGTCAGCCCCTCCGGCAGGTCTTG
>JBGPNE010000214.1:0-5598 GCA_041487335.1 Pyrinomonadaceae bacterium | reverse complement strand
CAGCCTGTGCATCTCCGCGGCCACTTGACCAAGCTTCTGCTTGTCGATACTCGTAAGTGTCAACGTCGTCTGATACTGCTGGATACTGCTCTTTGTCGCGAGACGCTCAGCTTTTGCCTCCACTCCTTCCGGCAGGGGAAATTCAATCGGATGCGAATAGCCAAGTGAGAAAACAATCCTCTTGCCCTGCACGTCTGCCTTGTAACCAACTCCGACAACATCCATCTGCCTGCTGAACCCTTCGGTAACACCGACGATGGCGTTGTTCGCTAACGCGCGAGCTAACCCGTGCAGAGCCGCGAGATCATCTGAGATCCTTTCGGCGTGCAGTTCCTCGCCTTCGAGCTTGAAACTGATGCCTTCCGGAATCGGTGTCTTCAAAGTGCCTTTCGGCCCTTTCACTTCAACGTTCCGCTCGTGAATAGTGATGGTGACGCCTCTTGGTAACGTGATCGCTTTTTTTCCAATGCGCGACATAACTAAACCTCAGTGATGAGTAATAAGTGACTATCAGTGATAAGTGATGAGTAAGAAGTTGTCGGGGGCCAGCAGCCTCTTCTTATCACCTATCACTCATCACTATTCACTAATAAATTTGTGCCAACAGTTCTCCGCCGATATTCTCCCGGCGAGCTGTCTTGCCGCTCATCAACCCCTTCGACGTGGAGACTATGTTGACACCATAACCTCCCAGCACCTTCGGAACTTCACTGGAGCCAACATAGACACGCCTTCCTGGCTTTGATACTCGCTCGAGGTGCGTGATGGATGAAGTGCCCCGCGCGTCGTAACGAAGGAAGATGCGGATCGTGCGCTTAAGACCTTCGCCTTTTAGGACAAAGTTATTGATGTAACCCTCTTCCTTCAGAATGCGAGCAATCTCAAGCTTTAGCTTCGAGGCCGGAATATCCACGCGCGAGTGCTTTGCCGCAATGGCGTTACGGATTCGCGTCAACATATCGGCGATAGGATCAGTCATGCTTTACTCCGAAAACAGTGATGAGTGATAAGTGATGATGAGACAAAGCATTTATCCTGTCACTTGTCACTCATCACTGCTCTTCTTACCAGCTGGACTTAACGACGCCGGGAATTTGTCCTTGCAGCGCCAATTCGCGAAAACAGATACGGCACAAGTTGAACTTGCGCAGATAACCACGTGGACGTCCACAGCGTTTGCAGCGACTGTAAGCGCGAACCGAGAACTTCGGTTTCCGTCCTGCTTTCGCAATCAATGATTTCTTTGCCATGGTTCCTCAATACTCGTTAACCGTAAACCGGAAATCGGCCCCGATGAATGCATTATCTATTCACGATTCACGGTTCACGGTTCACGATTCACGGTTCACGGTTCACGGTTCACGCCCTTATTGCCTAAACGGCATCCCCAGTCCCTTCAGCAATGCCCGTGCTTCTTCGTCGTTACGTGCGGTGGTCACAATCGAAATGTTCATCCCGCGCAACTTGTCGACCTTATTAAAGTCGATCTCGGGAAAGATCAGTTGCTCGCGTACGCCGTTTGTATAATTACCGCGGCCATCGAAAGCCTTGGGCGACACACCGCGAAAATCTCTAACACGCGGCAAGGCAATCGACACGAGCCGATCAAGAAACTCATACAAGCGATCACCACGAAGGGTAACCATGACTCCGATCGGCATTCCCTGACGCAGTTTGAACGACGCGATCGACTTCTTCGCCTTGGTTATCACTGGCTTCTGCCCAGCGATAGCGCGAAGTTCGTCGGCGGCGGTGTCAAGTATCTTCGCGTTCGCGATTGCTTCGCCCATTCCCATGTTGATTACGATCTTCTCAACGCGCGGAACGGCCATCGGGTTCTTAATGCCAAACTCTTTGGCAATTGCCGGCGCAACCTCTTTCTGATAGCGATCTTTTAACCTTGCTGGCATTGTTTTCGTAAATGGTAAATCCTGAATCGTAAATAGTGATTGTCTTTCTATCTACAAACTATTTGCTATTCACTGTCTACCAGTCCCTCACTTCTCCAACAAATGTCCGCTCGCCGCTGCTACGCGAAGCTTGGTGCCATCACCCTCGATCTGATACCTGACACGAGTCGGCTTGCCCGACTGCGGATCGATCAACTGCACATTCGAAATATTGATGTACGCCTCCTTATCGATAATGCCACCGCCGCGATTGCTTTGTGGATTGGCCCGCTGATGGCGTTTGATCATCCCTACGCCTTCAACCTTGATCCTGGCGTCCCCGGGCAGCACTTCCAAAACCCGGCCTCGCTTGCCCTTATCACGACCGGCAATGACCACCACTTGATCATTCTTCTTAATCTTTGAACGCTTTGTTCCCGCCATGACCCTTAAATAACCTCCGGCGCAAGTGAAACAATCTTCATAAAGTTCTTGTCGCGCAGCTCGCGTGCTACTGGACCGAATACGCGAGTTCCGATCGGAGTTCCGTCTTCCTTAATCAACACAGCCGCGTTCTGATCGAAACGAATGTAGGTGCCGTCTTTACGGCGTACCTCTTTGCGGGTCCGCACAATCACTGCGTCCTGGACCGTGCCCTTCTTAATGGTGCCGTCTGGCGATGCCTCTTTGACGGTAACCTTTATGCGATCGCCCAGGCTGGCAATCTTTCCAGTCGATCCGCCGATCGGCATAATCATCTCAACCCGGCGTGCCCCTGAATTGTCGGCGACCTCAAGCGAGGTCTGCATCTGAATCACTGTCGGTTACCTCCGATTTTAGATTTTCGATTGCCGACTTGCGATTGGAAGAAAAGCTGAACTCTGAATTTCCAAAACCAATCGAAAATTGCAAATCTAAAATCGCAAATCACTTGGCTGCCTTCTTTACTATCTCCAGCACGCGCCACCGCTTCTTCGCTGAAAGAGGACGCGTTTCGACGATTTTCACTTTGTCGCCCACAGTGGCGCCCAGCTCGTCGTGTGCCATAAATTTCGACGTGCGGCGAACGTAACGCCGGTATTTGGTGTGGCGCACCAGCCGGTCAACGCGGACGACCACCGTTTTCTGCATCTTGTCGGAAGCAACTATCCCCACCTTCTGCGACCGATGCGCACGCCCGGCGTCGCTCTTGTCCCTCTCCACGTCCACCGAAACGGCGATAACGTCTTCTTGCTTTTCTTCTTCTGCCATTCTTCTCTCACCGGCGGCACGAAGCGCACCGCATCGTTAGCCTAAATGGTCATGTTAACTGCCGGCCTGCGGCTGACGCTGCCGGGCGATCGTCTGGACACGCGCCAGCGATCTCTTTTCCTGGCGAATGCGCTTGACCGCGTCTACTTCGCCGAGAGCAAGCTTAAACTTCAGACGAAAGAGCGACTCTTTCAAACGCGTGGCCTCGGCTTGCAATTCCTCTTTCGACAGATCTTGATACTTGTCCCACTCTTCGCGCCGCTTCATTTCTAGATCGCGCCTCCTTCTTGATCCGCGCGCTTCACAAATTTGGTTTTGATGGGAAGCTTCTGCGCAGCGAGACGCATCGCTTCTCGCGCTGTCTTTTCATCAACCCCTTCAATCTCATAAAGAATTCGCCCGGGCTTTACGACGGCCACCCAATACTCAGGAGCTCCCTTGCCTTTGCCCATACGAGTTTCCGCGGGCTTCTTAGTCACCGGCTTGTCGGGAAACATCCTTATCCAGATCTTGCCGCCCCGCTTGATATGTCGGGTCATCGCAATACGCGCGGCTTCGATTTGACGATCGGTAATCCACGCTGGCTCCAGACACTTAAGCCCGTATTCACCGAAGCTAATCTCGCTGCCACGAGTTGCCACGCCGGTCATGCGTCCGCGCATCTGCTTTCGGTGCTTAACCTTCTTCGGCATCAACATGAGTAATGCGTTCCTGTCAGTGGTCAGTGGTCAGTGGTCAGTTTGCAACGAACAACGGACCACGGACTACTGACAAATGCTATCCGTTCTCTCCGCGGGGTCGTCTTCCGTCAGACCCCCCTTCGCGTTCACGCCGAGTTCGAGGGCGACGCTCGCGCTCGCCCATGCGAGTTTCGTTGATTGGATCCGATCCCGTGCCGCGCGCCATCGCCGCTTTTGGATCCAAAATTTCGCCTCTGTAGATCCAGACCTTGACGCCGATCTGACCAAAGGTCGTCCGCGCTTCAGCAAACCCGTAATCAATGTCGGCTCGGAGCGTGTGAAGCGGAAGTTGTCCCTGCAAGTGCCACTCGCTGCGGGCAATTTCAGCACCGTTCAGACGGCCGCTGACTTTGACCTTGATTCCCTGTGCGCCAAACCGCAGAGACTCTTCAACTGCTTTGCGCATCGCCCGCCGAAAAGCAATTCGTTTCTCAAGCTGCGCGGCAATCTTTTCGGCCTGGAGCTGCGCATTCAGTTCGGGTTTGTGAATCTCCTGAATGGAGACCAATACCTCGCGGCCAGTCTTCGAAGAAAGATCACTTTTGAGTTTGTCAATCTCCGCGCCCTTTCGCCCGATGATGATTCCGGGTCGCGATGTGTAGATGATGATCTTCAGCCGGTTAGCCGCGCGCTCGATGTCCACGTGTGAAACGCCGGCCCCTACGAAACGCTGCTTTAAGTCGCGCTTCAGCCTGAGGTCTTCCAACAAGAACTCGCCATACTGCTTTTTGGCAAACCAGTGTGAATGCCAGTCTTTGTTGTAGCCGAGACGGAAACCGTATGGATGAACTTTCTGACCCACAATCTTCTCCAGTCTTGTTCTGAGATCTCAAATTTCAAATCCCGAGACTCCAAGTCAGATTCAGATTTTCAACATCACTTGAGCAGGATCACCTGTTGAAACGATTTAGTCCCTGTCCTTCTTTTCAGCTCTCGCCTTCTTCTTAGAAGCTCGCGTACTTGCTTTCTTCTCGCCCTGTGCCTCTGCCGCTTTCTCTGACTTTGCACCAGCCTCAGCCTTAGGCGCGGCGCCTTTCGCTCGAGGCGCTGCCGCCGCCCCACCACGCTTGCGGCTCTTGCTCTCAGCAAGCTTCGCGGGTTTGGCTTCAGCATCTACTCTGCCGTCACCTTTTTCTTTCTCCCCCGGTCGTGCCTCGTTTGAGAGCTGGATCGTCACGTGACAGAAATGGCGCTGCTCGCGATAAGCTCTACCTTGAGGAGCCGGACGCACGCGGCGGCGATTTTTTGTCGGCCCGCGATCAACGAAAGCCGCTTTCACCCAGAGATCATCAGGATCAATTGCAACGTTCGCTTTCTCCGCTGTTTCGTTCGCATTTGCGATTGCCGAGCGCATGCACTTTTCGATTCCGTCTGCAGCACGCTTACTTGCGTAGCGCAGGATCGCCAGCGCCTTATTGACGTCCTTGCCGCGGATCATATCTATGACCAGCCGCGCCTTTTGCGCTGACCCTCGAAGATACTTTGCACTTGCTGTCGCTTCCATTCTCAACCCTCGTAAATCGTCAATCGCAAATCATAATGGTGACAAGTCTATCTGTTCACGATTTACGATTCACGCTTCGTTACTTCGCAACCTTCGTGGCCTTCTCAACCTTCGTGCCCGAGTGCCCTTTGAACGTGCGGGTTGGGGCAAACTCACCCAACTTGTGGCCCACCATGTTTTCGGTAACGTAGGTCGGCAAGTGTCGCCTGCCGTT
>JBGPNE010000213.1:0-5600 GCA_041487335.1 Pyrinomonadaceae bacterium | reverse complement strand
GGGCTGCCTGGCTCCGGTGGTGCTGGTGTGGCCCCAACAGGTCAGGGTTTGCGCTGAATACCAACTCGTATTCGCACCAGCCGGGAATTATGCGGGATATGAATCGCACCGGACAACTCACAACGCCCGCGTTGCAGTACCAGACTGTCGGCACCTGATCAAGAGTTGTTCTGTAATGACGGCCAGGCGGATTCAAGCCAAAGTGAACGCACAACCGCTCCAGAACTTCGGTTGGCACGGTCGGCACGTCGGCAATCTTAGCTTGCAGCGCCGAACTCACCAGGAAGGGCGAAGGGTCTTGCACCACTATAGTGTCGCAGTCCAAATAGAACAACGTGTCGTATCGTTCCAGGTCGGACAACTTGAAGAGCTGAATCTTGTTGAACAGCGGGTTTGCGCGATCAAACCGTGGGACGATGCGGATCCCTGCCCCAAGACTCTCAAGCGCGTGGCGATAACTTGCTTCAAGCCCTTCGACTACCGCTACGACGATGTCGGCGTCTTTAAGCGAACTGCCGAACCATCGCACAGACTGGACTAAGCGGAGCGCCTGGGACAAGTACTTGTGATTGTTCTCAGCCACGCAGCCAAAAAGAATCTTCTCTAATTGTACTGATGCCATTGGACGATCCCGGCACATTCTATGAAACGGGATATCAAACATCAACCCGAAGAGATTGAATAATGGATTCATTGGGTCGTTGATTCATTGATTCATTGATTCATTGATTCATTGAGTCATTGATTCATTTGATTCATTGGCCAGCGCTACGGCAACTGTTAAAAGGAACGAACAAATGAATCAATGAGAAAATGAGTCAATGAATCAATTCCAGTTCAACGAACCAATGATTCAATGAGAACATGAGTCAATGAATCAATTTCTCATCGCTCCGTTCCTCCCCTTCAACCGGTTGAACCGAGTGCTTCTTGGGGTGTGTCTGCTTATCAACGGCGTCGTGCTGACCAACGCGATACTGCATGACCCAAACTTCGGGCCCGACGCTACCCACCACCTCACCTATGTCGCCACGCTGGCAAAGCTACACCTGCCGACGCAACTTGAGTCGGCAGAGTACTATTCGCCGCCCCTGCCCTATCTATTCCCTTTTGTATCGATAATGGTCGGATACCTGCTGCAGCGTGTCCACCAAGTGTCTCCGGTGGCCTACACTGTGATTCTGGGACTCTTTGGTGCGGTCTTTATACACAACCTGCCCGCGATGATTACCCGCTATCTGCCCTGATCCGAACAGAACACAGTTGAGGGGAACTACGCAACCCCGGTTTGGCTTCCGCCGAGGTTTCACACGGCAGTGGATGTTCTCGAGTCTGCAAAATCTAAAGAAATGCTTGGATTACCTCAGTCATTCTGCCTTTCTCTCTTAATAGCTTCCAGTTGTGGGTGCATACTATGTGCGGAATCGCAGGCATAGTTGGAGAAGGAGATCGCGTCGAAGCCGAGCGGGCTGCGGCCGCGATGATGCGCTCGCTTTCCCGCAGGGGGCCAAACGGCGAAGGCATCGAGGTCTGGGACGGAGCCACGCTCGCCCATCGCAGACTCGCAATCTTCGACCTCAGCGACGACGGTCGCCAGCCGATGACCTCGCCTGATCGTTCAGTCGGCGTCACCTTCAACGGAGCCATCTACAACTTTCGCGAGTTGCGCCGGGAACTGATTGCAGCCGGTTACCGATTTAAGAGTCAAACAGACACCGAGGTGTTGATCCACGGCTACATCGAGTGGGGACTTGATCGCCTCGTGTCCAGGCTCGATGGCATGTTTGCATTCGGACTCTGGGACGACCGCGACCGCAAGCTCTTTCTGGTCCGCGATCGCCTGGGAGTCAAGCCCCTCGTGTACTCGATTCGCAACGGCTCTCTCGCATTTGCCTCAACTGCACGTGCGCTGCGAGTTGCGGGCTTCGTCCGCGACATAGATGAGAACGCAATGGCCGACTACCTTGAGTTCGGCTTCGTCCCTGATGCGCGAGCAATCTATAAGGGCGTAACCAAAGTCCCCGCCGCATCTATTGTGGAATGGTCCGGCGAGACGGCCGCCACGCGTACCTATTGGTCGCCACCCGCTATCACCTCTCCTGGTCCTTCATTCGAAGAGGCGCTGGAGGAGACCGAGCGCCTGTTCCTGGCCGCAGTCGAGAAGCGCTTGCACGCGGATGTGCGTGTTGGGGCGTTGTTGAGCGGCGGCATTGATTCGAGCCTGGTATGCTGGGCCATATCGAAGCTCGGCGGCGACATTGAGGCTTTCACGATCAGCACGCCAGGCGACCCCTGGGATGAAGCAGAGGATGCGCGGGCGACCGCCGCGGCTCTCAAGATCAAGCATCGAGTGCTGGAGCTTTCAGCATCCGAGGCGCCCGACTCAACAGAGTTGGTGAATGCTTACGCCGAACCGTTCGCATGCGCTTCCGCGCTCGGGATGTTGGTGGTGTCACGCGCTGTGCGATCCTCTGCGACGGTGCTGCTCACGGGGGATGGGGGGGACGATCTGTTCCTCGGCTATCCTGAGCATCGGAACCTGTGGCTTGCACAGAAGCTCGCACGCTCATTGCCGGACGTAGCGACAGGACTCTGGTCTCGATCACGTTGGATTTTTCCCGAATCAGGAGCGCTTCGGCGGGCGCGGTCGTTTCTCGACTATGCGACTGGAGGACTGGGAGCCGTTGCTTCGACGCGAGACGGCCTGCCGATGTATCAGCGCAACCGCTTGCTTGGCGAACGTCTCGCGGACGTGAGTGTAGACTCACGAGCTATCCCGTGGTCTCGAGCCTCTGCGCGCCGAGTATTGAGTGACTTTCTGCAATACGACCGCCGCACGCGATTCACCGGGGAATACCTCACCAAGGTAGACGGCGCCACGATGCACCACGCGCTCGAAGCCAGGTCTCCATTCCTCGATCAGAAACTCTGGGAGTTTGCGGCCGCGCTTCCGTTCGATCTGCGGCTTCGAGGAGGCCGGCCGAAAGCGATCTTGCGAGAGCTCGCGCGGCGTCACCTCGGGCAACGAGTGGCTGGCGGCCGCAAGCGTGGGTTCGGGATACCGGTCCAGCGCTGGATAGCAGGCCGGTGGCAGCCGGCCGTGAGAGACGCGCTTCGTGACTCGCTGTTGCAGAGCGAGGGATGGATTCGAACGGATGCGGCCCTCGCACAGCTGGATCATGCCGCACGGCGGGGCTGGGCGCCCAATCAACTCTGGTACATCTTCGTATTGGAATCGTGGCTCCGGCGCGAGCGAGAAGAGTCCGCCACGGAGACTTTCGAACAAAGAGAAAGCTATCAGACTATCTCGGCAAGCCGGGAGATCTGACACTCAGCTTACACAAGCACTCCACCACTCTTTCCCGAATCGCGCATCGCAGTCAGTGCGCCCTACTCCTCAGAGGTTTGAATGTCCTCGACTATTGGACATTCTAACATCGACGCGTGAAAGGAATGTCATAGATGCACATATCACCCCTTGGATCCAGGAAACCAACCGGAGCGCCGCGCCTGGAACAAGCAAGTTAAGAATAGAACTGGAACTTTCATCCTCATGTTGCGCTTAACATTGTCGAAAGGCGCAGTCAGTTCAAATTCTGACAATGGGAGGCGACATATGAGTCGACGGCTCTTTGGCGGTAGTCTTGTCCGTTTGCTGCATAGCTTCGATCACAACCTCGGTTCAAGGCCAGGGACAGGCCGCGGCCAGGTATCAGGCCATCACGCTCGAGGTAACGATCGTCGAGTTGACCGAGACGCAGCCAGACGAGATCGAGAAAATAGAAAGGGACAGTGAGGAGTTGAGGCGCTTGATGAGCGAAAGCAAGGCAAAGATCGTCGCCCGCCTTCGCGTGCGCACACGACTGGGAGATAACTTCAGCGCAAGAGTAGGTCAGCAAGGTCCGATTCAAACTTCAGTACTGCCGACCTTTCAAACGACTGAGCAGATGCGGCGCAACCCGAGAGAGCCGATGCAACCTCAAGCCGCGACAGTCGGGTTTCCGCAAATAGTATACGAGAACACAGGTTTGAACGTGGAGGGCAACGCATCGCCGGCCGGCGACGGCAAACTGGACATCCGGCTAAAGATCGAGATAAGCGCGTTTGATCAAAGTACCGGCAAACTTACACCGACGATCACGCACCGGACTTTGACCGAGGTAGTGAGACTGAAAGAAGGCGAGACTGCGATGGCGATGGGCTTGATCCAGCAGGAGCCGCCATGGTCGTCGGCCGCCCCAGGCGCGAGCGGCCCCGCCACCCTTTCGCGCAGCAGCTTCGTGATCCTGCTCACCGCAAAGCCGATTCAGTGAGAGAAATGCCGAGGGATACTGAAGCAAGGCTCGGAACATGCATCTCAGCAAGCGCGAGCGCAGAATCACTGGAACCGGCGGCAAGGACAAGGTTGCTGTTATGGGTGTGCTTGAGCTTGGCGGCAAGGTCCGAACGATTATAGTTCCGAGTCGCAAGAAGGATGTTCTACAGGCAGAAGTGAGGAAGGATGTCGAGGCAGGCTCCGCGCTCTACAGTGACGCGTTGAAATCTTACAGCGGCTTGGCTAGTGAGTACGCGCATCAAGTCATTGACCACGCGACAGCATACGTCGATGGGCAGGTCCATACGAACGGGATTGAAAACTTTTGGGCGCTCTTGAAGCACGGAATTAGCGGAACATATATCAGCGTTGAGCCGTTTCATCTATTTCGTTACTTGGATGAGCAGTGCTTCCGATACAACCATCGCAAGCTCGCCGATGGCGAGCGCTTCCAGATCGTCGCGCAGCAAGTGCTCGGGCGACGCCTAACTCATTCCGAACTGACTGGCAAGGCTCCCGCGCATGGATGAACCCTTCCCTATCGCAAGCCATCGCGGGGGAAGCGGAAGCGATTAGTCTAACACGCACGATGTCACGCCCTAGGGGTAGCCCGTTTCGGCTGGTATGATAATAGTCTTATGATATACTGCGGAGCCTTGGACGCTACATTCGCACAAGGGTACTGTCAGAGTTTCTAAACAGTGGACGTGAGGTATGCCACCAGCAAGAATAAGAATACCAAAGCAGCTTGAAGCGGGTTTCGTCAAAATCCTTACGCTTGAAAATACCTCATTTCTGGAATTGTCATCTGCACTCGAAGAAATGCCGTCCGCCTATAGACCGGATGTTGTAGCGTCTCAGTTGCTCGCCAGGACGAAAACAATTTCAGCAGACGACATCAATGAAATGGTGAGCACTCTTCTGTCGCTTTTTATGTTGCGTGAGAGTTTTGATCTGCCCGACGCCGAATTCGTAGAACAGATCACGTTGGCTATGGAAGCGACGAGCCATCGGGACTTGTTGCGTCAAAATGAAAACCGCAGTCGCTTTAAGATAAGACTAACCAGTTTGCTCGCCTCTGTGTTTCTCTTGACCGTATCAAAAGTGCTGAGTCTGACCACTGAGCACGAACGCGTCTTTCAGGATGCCCGAATAGTAACTGACATTCGAGCGGCGTTTCTTTCGAAGCCAGAAGAACAACCGAAGGCAGCGGTATTAAACCACATGCTTAGAATTGCGTATGCCGAAGGCGGAGAGATCAAAGCGTTCTTTGTAGCTCTTGACT
>JBGPNE010000212.1:0-5606 GCA_041487335.1 Pyrinomonadaceae bacterium | reverse complement strand
GCAAGTAGCCTTCAAGGAAACCGGCAGCAGGCCGATCGCTTTCATCGACGGACAGGCCGTGATGGAGCGCAGCCATCGACTCGAATTCGGCGTGGAAAGAGTTCTCGATAATAACTCCAACCTGGAGGCCACAGCTTTCTTCGATACGACGACGGGCCGGGGTGTTGGCTTGTTGAGCACGTCCATATCGGCATTTTCGGGTGAGACAGGTGAGAGTTTAATCAAAGTCGCCAATCAACAGGGCGCGTCGAGAGGAATGCGCGTCGTTTACACGCGACGGTTGAGCCGGGTGTGGACAGCGTTTGCGGGATACTCCTTTGGACGCGGACAGCGCCTATCACTGGCCGGGTTTTCGAATCCAGCAGAACTATTCAGCGGTGGCTTTTTTCATACTGCCGCCCTGCAACTCGCCGCGGGCTTCAAGACCGGAACGCATGTAAGAACAGTTTTGCGCTTTTCCCCGGATGCCACGGTTTTTGCTATCGACCCATTTGCTGGGCGGCTTGGCGTTTATGATCCGTCATTGAGCATTCAAGTAACACAGGAGCTTCCGAGTTTCGGCCTGCCAGTTCGTGCTGAAGCAGTCATTGACGCTCGCAATCTGTTGGATACTCAAGCAAGCACAGACAACGGAGAGATATTTACTCAACTCAGCAATAGTCGTCGTTCTCTAAGAGGTGGGATCTCTGTCAGGTTTTAGAAGAAGGGAAAGCGAGGAGCGGACCCGGGAACCCAGGCGGAGAAACAGCTTCCCTATTCTTCCTTCTCGCCCTCCTTTTTCTATCAGCCCCCTCACTTTGGTTCTCCGAAATCTCGGAAAAGTCCGAAAAACTGGATAATGCCGGGTGCGGCGTCGCGAAGTAATCGTTTGGTCCAAAACCAGGGCAAAGAACATTGATGCAGGCAATGCAAGGGTATTGCAGTCCGCGGCCGCGGTTTTCGAAGCAATGCAACATACAGTGTTGATGGTCACGCCATTAGCAGTAGGTCCGGAACATACCTTGCGTTTTCACCATAGGATCGGAATCCTGGCAGGTGCTAGAGGGATTTGGAATCTGTGAAAAGATCGGTTCTTACAACTCGGGCCTGGCTCTTGCTGATTGCTGCGGCCCTGCTGGTCGTGGCGGGCGTGCTCAATTTCCGCCAGCGATTAACACACGAAACGCCACCCTGGGACGGAGTTACGTGGACAGATACCAGGCAGGGCGTCGTCGCCAAGTTGGTCGAGGCAAGCTCATCGGGTGAACGGGCGCGACTTCTGCCGGGCGATCATTTGATTGCCATCAGTCTGAATGATAGCAAATATGAAGAAATAAGCCGTGCCAGGGATGTTCCGATCTATCTGGATCAGGCACGAGTTGGTGGCGAGATCCATTACCTCATCGAGCGGCCTTCTTATCCGGAAGAAAGTCGCTACTACTACGCCGACCTCGACAACTTAGGCTCCATTCATAGTTGGACCTTTCTCGACCTCTACATCAACCTGATAGGGATCGTCTTTCTCGTCGTCGGATTCTTTGTTCTCTTCAAACAAGGTGGGCGCGCGCCGTTTGCTCTGCACTTCGCAACCTGGTGCCTGGCAGCTTTTGTCTTCTTGTTCTACATACCAGTGGGCAGCTATAGAGATCTGGATCTGGCAATAGCGTTTCTCCGCAATGCTGCCTTCATTCTTTTTCCACCCCTCTTTTTGCACTTCTGCGCGCTCTATCCTTCGAAGCAGCAGCTTTTCGATGAGCGTCGGTGGCGTGCGGTTTTGCTCTACCTGCCCGGGATTATTCTGCTTGCTCTGGGGAGCTTCATTTTCCTGCGCGATGCACTTACTCCGGTTATCCCGGTTCTGCGACATATCCCTGGTCTTTCCGATTCATTTATCGGTCTGTTCTACAAGTTGAGCTTTGCTCACTTTGTTGTGGCGTTGATCGTGAGTGCGCTCTTGCTGGTCAGGAGTTGGAGTACTGCAAAAAGCGCTGTCGTGCGCCAGCAGATGAAGTGGGTGATTTGGGGATTGTTGCTTGCTATCGCACCGTTCACGCTGCTCTACGCCGTCGGCTATCTCTTTGGGGGACAAAGCGATCCCGGGCTAACTGATGCTGCGGTGCTGCCACTGATCCTGATTCCGCTCTCGTTCGGCTACTCAGTTGTTCGCTACCGTTTGATGGACGTCGAGTTGGTTGTACGTCGCGTCTTTGTTTATGCGCTGACGACTTTGGCGATCGCGCTGATGATCGGCTCAGTGGTTTACCTCGCAGGTCTCTACGCGCTGGGCGGCGACGAGAGCTTCAGCTCAGGTGAGATCACACTGCGCGTTGTAGTTGCAATCGTCGCAATGGCTGCAATCGTTATGATCGCGGCGCCAGTCAAGAACTTTCTTCAAGAACAGATCGATCGGCTCTTTTACGGCGAGCGCTATGACATGCGCAACGGCCTGCTCGATTTCGGCCGCACGCTTTCAGCGACAACTGCGCTCGATCCGTTGCTCGATTCCCTTGTCAGCCGCTTGCAAGAAGTGATGAACGTCGGGCGAGTCGCGATTTTCACTGAGGACCGGAATGCAGCCTCGGGTTATCGCGTCGCACGCGCCGCCGGTCTCTCTTCCGAGATGGTCGTTCCTCCCGATTTTCGGGAGATGATCCGCGTCCGTTCCGCCCAGAATGGAGTAGTACGGACTGACGATCTGGATCTTATTCCGGAAACAACCGGCTTTGTGCGGCGCTCCCTGCATTACTACGTGCCCTGCGTTGTTCGAGGGCGCATGGTTGCCGTGATTGGCCTGGGCCGCTCGGCCGATGGAGCGCTGCTTTCCTCAGAAGACGTCGAGATCCTGCGCACCGTGTCCGGCTATGTCGCGGTGGCCATCGAAAACAGTCTCCTTTACCAGGAGCAGCAGGAACGGGCATCCGAACTGAAACTACTTAAAGAGTTCAACGAGTCGATCATCGAATCAATCAACGTTGGACTGCTTGCAGTTGATCTCGAGGGAAGAGTGACGCGTCTCAATTCCGCCCTGGAACACATTCTCGACCTCAAACGTGACGAGGCGGTCGGTAAACGCGTTGAGGAGCTCTTCTCAGAAGATTTCTCCGACACCCTGCGGCAGGTGCTTGGCAATGATAAATGGCGGCTGAAGGAGATCCGCAACATCTACAAAATTCACACTGCCACGCGCGCCGGCCACACCCTGGTGCTCAACATTGCGATAGCTCCATTGCAGGATTCACAGGAGCAGACGGGAGCGCTGGTTGTACTCGAAGATGTGACTTCACGGATACGGCTTGAGGAGCAATTGCAGCAACGCGAAAAGCTTTCTTCGATCGGTTTGCTGGCGGCGGGCGTAGCGCACGAAGTGAACACTCCGCTGACAGGAGTGTCATCATACACACAGATGCTCCTCGGCATGTTGCCTGAAGGCGATCCGAAACGCGCGCTGTTGCAAAAGGTCCGCTTGCAGGCTGAGCGGGCCACAAACATAGTGAACAATCTGCTAAACTTTTCGCGCACCGGCAGCGCGACTGAGTTTACCGAAGTCGACATCAATCGTGTTCTCGATGACACGCTGCAATTATTGGAGCCACAGCTGCGCCGAAGCCAGATTGAAATAGTGCGTGTGTATGACCCCGATTCGCCGAGTGTGTTTGGCAACAGCGGCAAACTTCAACAGGTGTTTACAAACCTGTTGCTAAATGCGCGCGATGCTATTCCTGACGGCGGAAGTATCACGATTTCCACAATCGCCTCTGAAGAAGATTCGCTTATGATTGAGGTGTGGGACACCGGCATCGGCATCGCTCCTGAGAATGTCGCCAAACTTTACGACCCGTTCTACACAACCAAAGGAGTTGGTCGAGGCACCGGGCTTGGCCTCGCTGTCTCTTACGGAATCGTCCAGGAGCATTCTGGACACATAAGCGTGGAGAGCACGCCAGGACGGGGCACGACGTTCCGCATCACCTTGCCGACGGCGCATGCTCATGCGCGCTTGCAGGCAGTTGGCGATTGACAAGAACAGACAGTTTCGCAAGGCACCAGCAATCCGGCCCCCCCCGCCGTTTTGCTCGTGCCTTTTGTTTATGTAGTAATCTCGCCTAAACTAACCCGTTTGACTAACAACTTTTCCCTGCTCAGCAGTCCACCGGATGAAGAGCGAAAGACGCATGGCTAAGAAGGGTTCGGTACTCGTCGTCGACGACGAAGAGATAATGCGCGAGGTTTTGGAAACGCTTCTCTCCGCCGAGGGGTACCGGGTCGATCTGGCCAAGACAGGGGAAGAAGGATTGGAGTCGTACGGACGTCGTGCTTACGACACCGTGCTCCTCGACGTTTCGATGCCCGGCATTGGCGGCTTACGCGCACTGGAAGAGTTTCTGAAGATGGATTCCGATGCGGTGATCGTGATGATCACTGCTTATGCAACGTTTGATACTGCAATTGCTGCCTGGGAGCGCGGCGCATTTGGTTGCATAAGAAAGCCTTTCCAAAACGAACAGATCACGGCAACAGTTGCGGCAGGAATAAAGCGCCGGCGCAAAGAGGAAGAACGGCGGACGTTGCGGCGCGCGATGAGCCGGGCGGTAGATCGCGGCGCCATTGTCGGCCGTTCAGACATAATGCAGGAGGTTTTCCGGTTGGTAGAGCAAGTCGCGCCCGCTCGTTCGACCGTTCTGATTACTGGCGAAAGCGGAACTGGCAAAGAACTGATCGCGAAAGCAATTCACGAAGCGAGCATGCGCGCTGGCAAGCCATTTGTCACGGTTAACAGCTCAAATATTCCTTCTGAACTTCTAGAGTCAGAACTCTTTGGCCACACACGCGGTGCTTTCACGGGTGCCGTCGCCGCTAAAAAAGGCCTTTTCGAAGTTGCGGACGGCGGGTCAATTTTTCTCGATGAAATCGGTGACATTCCGCCGGAAACTCAGGTCCGCCTGCTGCGTGTAATCCAGGAGCGTGAATTCACTCCCCTTGGTGATACTGCTCCGCATCGCGTGGATGTACGCATCATCGCTGCCACCAATATTGAATTGAAAGAAGCCGTCAAGCAAGGAACGTTTCGCGAGGATCTCTATTACAGGCTGGCCGTCGTGCCTATAGAATTGCCGCCTCTGCGTGATCGGCGTGAGGACATCCTGCCCCTGGCCCAGCATTTTATTGGGAAGTACAACGAGGAGAATGGCCGGCAGGTATCCGAACAGATCGCTCCTGAGGTGCTGGCTCTGCTCGAAGCTTATTCGTGGCCAGGAAATGTGCGCGAACTGGAGAACGCCATTGAGAGGGCGGTCGTAATTGCGCCTGGCAATGACGTTTCGCGCGAATGTTTGCGTCCCGAGATCAGCGATCCAGAATCTGTAACGATAAGTTCGCATGAAGGTGCAAGCATGGCGGCGGTACAGCACATTGGTCGGGGCGTCAATTTCTATGATGAGGTGCGTCGCTTTGAAATTGACTTGATTCGACGCGCACTCGTGCAGACTGGTGGCCATCAGTCGCGTGCCGCACGCCTATTGGGCATGAATGCAACGACGCTGAACTCGAAAATCAAGACTTACAACATTAACCTGCGACCGTAGCAGCAGCAGGCAGTAAGCAGTGAGCAGTGAGCAGTGAGCAGTGAG
>JBGPNE010000211.1:0-5629 GCA_041487335.1 Pyrinomonadaceae bacterium | reverse complement strand
TATCCTCTGTTTCTCCTTTTCGCTTCAGCTTGCATGGTCACGTTTCTGACCGTTTATGTTGTCCCCAGAATGTCCGACCTGTTTTCCGGCTTTGGTAATGAGCTTCCGACGATTACGCAGATCGTGGTGGGACTGTCGCGATGGCTTTCTTCAAATGTGATCTGGTTTGGGCCACTGGTCATCGGCGGTGCCGTGTTGCTTTTTCTCTGGTCGCGCACGCAGCGGGGCCGCCTGAAGCTGGACTCTTCGGTTCTGAAGATACCGCTCGCCGGCAGTCTCGTTATTCAATTATCAGTTGCTCAGGCTACTCGCTCGCTTGCCACACTGCTTGCCGGCGGTATCACGCTGGTTGAGTCGTGGGAGATTGCCGCTGAATCGATAACAAACCGAGAGCTACGCCGCCGCAGTTCAGACATCCTGCCAATGATTCGCGAGGGTCGTTCTTTCACAGAGAGTCTTGAGTTAGCGGGCTGGGTTCCCGCCCTGGGCATAGACATGATCGGGATTGGGGAACGTTCAGGCAGCCTGCGAGAGATGCTTGATGAAGTGGCGGCCTTCTACGATGCAGAGTCGGAAGTTCGGCTTGAGCAGTTGACGACCACGCTTGAGCCTGCGATCCTTGTAGTCATGGGTGGGGTCGTCGTCACGATCCTGCTAGCCATCTACTTGCCCATCATCCAATCTATTTCGAGCGGCGCGGGAGTTACTGGGCATCACTAAGACCTAATCACTCTGGACAGCTCCCCAAGCTCATTATGAAGCAGTTAACTGAAGAAAACACTACGACGCTGTCCTCAGACACGGTAGCTGGGTTGGGCGCAGAACAACTACCACGAGTTGAAGAGGATCACGAGCCACCGGAGATGCGGGCGGCAAAGGAACTCGCGCGTCGTTATCGCCTGGAGTTTGTTGATTTGCTTCCTGCTAACCAGGAGTCGCCCATCGACTACGATCTGTTTCACAAGATTCCCGTCGATCTGATGGTGCGCCACCAGTTTCTTCCGCTCAAACGTGACGGAAAGGGTTTGCATATTGCGATGGCAGACCCTACCGATCTGGATCGTCTGGACGAGCTTGCGAACGCTCTTCGCGCTCGAATCGTGCCTCACGTCGCGACTGCTGGAGCGCTCGAAGTCATTTTGCGCAGAGGCGATGCAACTCAGCGAGTCTTGCAGGAGGCAGCGTCCGGGTTCCGGATCTCGCTTGTCCGAGAAACTGAGAGTGGTGAAGAAGTACTGGACCTCGATCGGTTAGCGACCGATTCCGAGATGTCGCCGATCATCAAGCTCGTTGACACGATCATCTACAACGCAATGGAGTCGCGCGCGTCGGACATTCACATCGAGACGCGCGACACGGAGGTACAGGTCAAGTATCGAATTGACGGCGCGCTTTACGCCAAAGTGGATCCGATAGATCTTGCTTTCCACCAAACGCTAATTTCGCGCATCAAGGTTATGTCCGAACTTGACATCGCAGAGCGTCGCGTGCCACAGGACGGAAGATTTAGAGTCCGTTACAAGGGCCGCAACGTCGACTTTCGCGTCTCCATAATGCCGACCATTCACGGCGAAGACGCGGTGATTCGTATTCTCGACAAGGAACAGATCAACGAAGCGTTTCGCAATCTGAATCTGGATGTTGTCGGATTCGCGGAAGAAGATCTAAGGAAGTTTCGCCACTATATCGCCGAGCCATACGGTATGGTGTTAGTGACGGGTCCGACCGGTTCCGGCAAGACAACGACGCTTTATGCTGCGCTCAATGAGATCAGAAACGAGGAAGACAAGATCGTTACAATTGAGGACCCGGTTGAGTATCAGTTGCACGGCATCACGCAGATTCCGGTCAACGAGAAAAAGGGGCTAACCTTTGACCGCGGTCTTCGGTCAATTCTGCGCCATGACCCCGACAAGATAATGGTGGGCGAGATCCGCGACACTGAGACGGCTCAGATCGCCATTCAATCCGCGCTGACCGGCCACCTCGTGTTCACCACAGTGCACGCAAATAACGTCATTGACGTGATCGGGCGATTTCTCAACATGGGCGTCGAGCCATACAACTTCGTTTCGTGTCTGAACTGCGTTCTGGCGCAGCGCCTGGTCAGGATGTTGTGTCCCTACTGCAAACGTCAATATCGCCCCACTGCCGACGAATTGTTGGAGTCGGGCCTCAGACCTGAGGACCATCGAAAAAGCATCTTGTACATGAACGTTGGCTGCGATGCCTGCAACCACACCGGCTACCGGGGCCGCACGGCAATTCATGAGTTGCTCGATCTTTCAGACAACATTCGCGAGATGATTGTCGAGAGAAGGCCGGGTTCGGAGGTGCGGCGCGGTGCAGAGGCCGAAGGACTAACCAGCCTGCGCGAATCGGCCCTTAAGAAGGTTTTTAGCGGAGTTTCGACTCTGCACGAAATCAATCGTGTCACGTTCGTGGAAGAAGTTAAGTCAAATAAATGACAATGCAACAGTTCAGGCTGGTTTTAGGAACCGAATTTTATGCTTTGCGTGTAAGAAAATGGGTCATGAGCTATTGCATCTTGGCTCCCTTCAGCGGCATTATTAGATCCGCTACGACTGTCCACCTTCCTCTGAAAGAGACGGCCATGAGAATGAATATACAAATGCGAGTGTTAGTTTCGTTTTCGCTCATCTTTTGCTTGTTGCTGTTGCCCATCACGGCTTTGGCCAAGAAGGGTGATCGGAACTTCAAAAAGGGCATGGAGTATGAGGCAGCTCAACAGTGGGACAGAGCTGCTCAGGAGTTTACGTTGGCCGTTGCTGCCGATCCCGCGAACATGGAGTATCAACTCCATTTTCGGCGCGCAAGCTTCAACGCCTCCCAGTCGTTCATGCAGCAGGGACGAGCACTCGCCGAACAGCGCGACTATGTCGGGGCCTACAATGCCTTTCGCCAGGCCTACGGTTACGACCCGGTGAATGAGCTTGCGGTTTCTGAAATGGAACGGATGCTGCGGCTCCAGAGCGTGAAGGAGGGAACTAACGGCTCGAGCAATGGAAATGGAACCAAGAGTGAAGGACTGCCGGAGGGAGGCACTCTAACCCCGACGAGTGGAGAGGCCCAGGAGGCCACACTGCCGTCAGCGCGAACAGAACAGCTTCGCGTAATCAGCTACAGTGGAGATCTCAAGGCATTCATTCGCAGTCTTGCTGAACAACTCACGCTCAATGTTGTCTTCGACCGGCAATCGTTTGCCCAACCGCGAACGATTGACATCAATTTGCGTGACGTCACGACAGCGCAGGCGCTTGACTACATTTTCCTGCAAGAGAGTCTGTTCTTCCAGAAGCTGAGCCGCCGCACTATTCTTGTTGCCGACCAAACCAGGCGTCCGCAGTATCAACAGCTAGTGCTGCGCACGTTCTTCCTTTCGAACATCGATCCCAATGATGCCCGGCAATTGGTGCAGCAGGCGATTCCGCCATCCGTAGGTCGTCCGCAGACGATCGTAGTTCCAGATAAATCTACCAACAGCCTGACGGTTCGCGATACGGCGGAGAATGTACGGCTGATTGGTCAACTGCTGCAGAGCATCGATAAAGATCGTGCGGAAGTAGTGATGGACGTGAACATCTATGAGATATCGAAATCGAGCCTGCTGCAGTTAGGCAATCAGATCGGAACACCCGGTACTAATGGAACATTCAACCTTGGTGGCTCGCCAGGCCTATCCGTTCTTACCGGAAATGGCACTCTCAGCAGCGCCCAGACCGGTGTAAATCTGGCCAGTATTGCTGGCGGCGTTCCCACTGCGCTTGCGGCCGCGTTAGTTATTCCGTCTTCGACGCTTACGGCGTTCCAAAGCAAAAACAACGCGAGGCTGATTGCTTCTACTCAGGTTCACGCTTTCAATAATGAAGAGTCTACGGCTCGCATTGGCCAGCGCGTTCCGGTGCAGACGGCGCAAGTCTACGGATACAGCGCAACGCCGACTACAGGAACAGGGACTGGTGCAAATCCAGGGGCGTTCGGCAGCAATGGTTATCCGGTGATCAACTACGAGCCTACGGGTCTGACGCTCAAGTTTACGCCACAGGTTTTCCCGAACTTTGACGTGCAGGTGAAAATGTCAATCGAGTCGAAGGACGTAACAGGCGCCAATACACTGACGCCGACCTTTACCGAACGCACGATCACGGGTACTGCCCGGGTGCAGAACAATCGCACGATGATGCTGGCCAGTGTTTCCCAGGATATTCAGTCTACCGGGCGTCAGGGACTGCCGCTGCTGGGGCTTATTCCGGTGCTGGGCCGGCTATTCAGTTCGCCCACTCGGGATAATCGGCAGATAGACATTGTCATCGCGGTTACACCACGCGTGCTCCGAGCACCCGCAGTGACGCCGCGTGATGAAGAGATGCGTCCGAGCGGAACTCTGAGTTCGCCGACTACTGGCTCCCTCGAGGCGATGATTCGTGAGTCAGACCGCGACGATCAATTGGCGGCGGCGCGCAAGCTGCCGACAAACGCTAGCGTACAACTGCCGGATGTGGAACCTGCGCCCTTCAGCCCAGAAGTGAAAGGCGGAGGAGTTGCCCAAGCCACCCAGGCGAACACCCGGTCGAACACTTCAGCCGCGAGTGTTCCGACCGTTGCTGGAAAGACAGTCCTCAACAGCGCCGGTGCCAGCGAAACAACGACTGCGCTGGTACAGAGGGTGAAAAGACAAACTCCCGCTGAGGAGTTGCCGGCATTCGTGCCCGCTCCAAAGTCGCTTGTGAGTAATCGTTCGGCTGCCGAAGTTGCGGCTGTCAACACCAGTGCTGCCGGAACAGCGAACGCTGTGCTGACGAGCTTGCCCAAGCCGATCGATGCGACGGCAGTCTCCATACCGAATCGGTCTAGAATTGTGCAGTTACGTTTGACGCCCACGGACGAGGTTCTTAAGGTCGGTGAAAGGCGTCGCTTTGCAGTTGAGCTGAAGTCTGACGTTTCGCTTGGTCTGGCAGTGCTCGGGTTGCGATTCGATCCGAAGGTCGTGAAGGTACATACGGTTTGGACTGGCAGTCTCTTCACAAGTGACAAAGATGGCAAAGCGATGCCAAACATCACACAGTCGTTCAATCCAGCGGGATTTTGCTTGATTTCGATCTTAGCCCTTAACGGCGCGGCGGAGATGAAGGGCGCTGGAGCACTGGTCTTCATCGACATCGAAGCGCTTGCTGTGGGCGATGCGACACTGACGTTTGACAAAGAGACGATGCATGTTGTGGCCACCGACACGCGCGCTGTGGCGCTGGATTTGATGCAGGGTCCCACAACTGTGAAGCAGTAAAATGGATAGGTATGAAATAGAGCGACACGCGGAGACGCGGCGACGCGGCGACACGGTGAGGGCGGTTCAGTTTACTGGTCGCCGCGTCACTCTGTCAGCGTATGGACCAGCGATTAGAGTCGAAGCTGGACCATCCGAGCAGCGCGGGTTTTCGCTCATGGAGCTAGTCATCACTATTACGGTTATGACGATTCTCACGATGGGCGTTATTCCCTTGATCAAAGTTTCCGTGAAACGGCAGAGGGAGCAGCAACTTCGTGATGACTTGCGCCAGATGCGTACTGCCATCGACGAGTTTCACCGCGATACTGTGGGAATGATTTG